>DAOVVG010000006.1 GCA_030632175.1 Gammaproteobacteria bacterium | reverse complement strand
ATTAGTCCGCCGCCGATTTTAATTAAGCTACTCATTTTCTCTCCAACGTGTTGATTGTAATTTACTGCGCCTAATAATTAATGTACAGGATAATTACCCGTATATGCGAATAATGATAGCCATGCGGCCATCATGGGAAATATTGCTGATCGTTAGAGACTACTTCAAATTAGAGGGGTGGCCTATTGATATAGATCAAATGATCTGACACTAAAATTAGTCACACTGGCAATGCTGACATTAGTGATATGGCGAGTACCCGATGATAGTTAATCTCATGATGGAAAAATAATGACCGAAAAAATAACAAACACCGACAAGGATTCTTCGCGGGAACTGTTTCCTGAAGGTGATTCGATGGACAAATTCGTGCGCGTATTTGAAGCGAGCGCACGTCGCTGGGAACTGATCATTTATCCGGCCATGCTAGCCTTCGGGGTACTGGCAGCCTTCGGTTTCTTTCTTATTTACAGCCTAAGCAAGGATATTCATTCGTTGGCCATCAGCATGGACCCAGAGCTGGGCAAGAATCTCGGCCATATATCAGAAAGCGTTAACTACCTTTCAGATAATATGAGCACCATGACGCGGCGTATCTATCATATGTCCGAGTCTATGGAAACCATGGCAAACAGGATGGTCGCAATGAAATATATGGAACCCATGCTCGTCAACATGTACGGTATTAACCATTCAGCAGAAAGTATAAACCAGGGTATGCATACCATAACCCAAAGTATGGGCGCCATGAGTTATGAACTAGGTAGCGTGAGCAACAGCATGAGACCAATGGGTAACATGAACGACTTTATGCCGTAGTAAATCAGGGCCGCACATTACTACAACGGATATCAACCCGCCCCTGATGCTATCGGGGTGCCGTAGTGATAAATAATTGAATGACAGAGTTGGGTCGGTTCCTGTCGTTAAGTGCTTGTTTATATTAGAGGCGGCTAAACGGCAACTTTATGGTCGGAAGCAGACATTCCCGACAATATTCAGCGCCCCCCCAGAAGTGCATAGGCCACCCTGAAGGATGGCCAGTATATGGCCAGGTTCAGCTAAATTCGAATGATTCGTTAGAGTGCATTAACAGATTTCTGCGCTGGCGCCATCAAAACCCGGCATTTACCTGACATCCCGGACCGCCTGGCACATCTCGATCGCCTCACGGGTAGCCTGGACATCATGACAACGGACCAGCGCCGCCCCTTTCCAGACAGCCAGTACCGCCAGCGCAACACCGGGGTATAAGCGTTTATCGACCGGAAGCTCCAGCACCTTACCAATCAGGGATTTTCGGGACAAACCCACCAGCACCGGGAAACCGCTCTCGACCAGGCGCTGCAGCTGCTGCAACAACAACAGGTTGTGAGTTGTAGTCTTGCCAAAACCAAAACCGGGGTCCAGCAGAATACGCTCTTTGGATATGCCGTGTTGCATGCAAACATCTGCACGCGCTTGCAGAAAGGCCGTCACCTCATCGACGACATCATTATAGGTTGGCGTGTCCTGCATGGTTTCGGGAATACCTTGCATGTGCATCAGGCACACCGGTACTTCAAGGCTCGCTGCCATTTCGACAGCACCGGGTTCCTGCAAGGCGTTCACATCGTTGATCAGCCCGGCGCCGGCTGCAACCGCGGCCTGCATAACTTCAGGTTTACGGGTATCAATGGAGATCGGTACCGACACGGCTGCGTGCAATGCCTCAATAACCGGGATGACACGTTGCAGCTCATCCTCAAGAGAAACCGGCGGCGCACCCGGACGGGTTGATTCACCACCGACATCGATAATGGCCGCACCCTCCTCGACCATCTCCCTGGCACGTGCTATCGCCTTTTCGGGCGCGATAAAATCACCGCCATCCGAAAAGGAGTCAGGTGTGACATTGAGTACACCCATAATGCGGGGATACGACAGATCCAGCAGCCTGCCAGCACAGTCGATGATCTTTTCAGGCGTTGAAGATGACAGGTTCATACATACGCCGCATGGACAAGAAGCACCTGTAGGAGCGGATCTCGTCCGCGATTCTTTTTTAGAAATTCATCGCGGACGAGATCCGCTCCTACAGACAGGTGTGAACCGAGGAGTTAGTGCTGTCCCGCCGGGCCGCCTATGGTGGTGTCCGGCGTTGCGTCGGAACCCTTGTTTGAGGAATCATCTGATCCGGAAGATTTCGGTTCGGAGTCATCCCAGTCCGCCGGCGGACGTGGTTCCTTGCCATCCATTATGTCGTTAATCTGGTCGCTGCCGATGGTCTCATACTTCATAAGCGCATCAGCCATCTTGTGTAATTTATCAAGGTTGGTCTTGAGAATTTCTTCAGCACGCGCATAGGAACGATCAATAATGGATCTGATTTCCTTGTCGATATCATGCGCCGTCTCATCCGACACGGCCTTGTGCTGCGCAACCGAATGACCAAGGAAGACCTCACCTTCATCCTCGCTGTAGGTCAACGGGCCAAGCTTATCGGACAGGCCCCACTTGGTAACCATGTTACGCGCCAGTTCCGTGCTGCGCATGATGTCATTGGAAGCGCCGGTCGTGACCTTGTCCGCACCAAAGACCAGTTCTTCGGCAATGCGTCCGCCAAACAGGCTGCAGATCTGGCTCTCCAGGAATTCCTTGCTGTGACTGTAACGGTCTGCTTCCGGCAGAAACATGGTCACACCCAGCGCACGACCACGTGGAATGATCGTCACTTTATAGACTGGATCATGTGACGGCATGGAACGGCCAACGATGGCATGCCCTGCTTCGTGGTAGGCCGTGAGTTTCTTTTCGTCTTCAGACATCACCATGGAGCGGCGCTCCGCACCCATCATGATCTTGTCCTTGGCCTTCTCCAGGTCTTCCATATCAACCAGGCGCTTGTTAGCGCGCGCAGCAAACAAGGCTGCCTCATTGACCAGATTGGCAAGGTCGGCACCGGAGAAACCCGGCGTACCCCGCGCAATTATGCTGGCCCGGGCATTATCCGACATTGGCACCTTGCGCATGTGGACTTTCAGAATCTGTTCGCGACCGCGAACATCCGGCAACGGCACCACCACCTGGCGATCGAAACGTCCCGGACGCAGCAATGCAGGGTCCAGCACATCCGGACGGTTTGTCGCAGCAATGACAATAACGCCTTCGTTGCCTTCAAAACCGTCCATCTCAACCAGCAACTGGTTCAGCGTCTGCTCACGTTCATCGTGACCACCACCCAGGCCTGCGCCACGATGCCGGCCGACGGCATCAATCTCGTCAATGAAGATGATGCAGGGCGCGTGCTTCTTGGCCTGTTCGAACATGTCACGTACCCGCGAGGCACCGACACCCACGAACATTTCCACAAAGTCAGAACCGGAAATAGTAAAGAAAGGCACTTTCGCCTCACCGGCGATGGCCTTGGCCAGCAGTGTTTTACCGGTACCGGGAGCACCAACCATTAAAACACCACTCGGAATCTTGCCGCCCAGGCGCTGAAACTTGCTCGGGTCGCTCAGAAACTCAACCAGCTCACCCACCTCTTCCTTCGCCTCTTCCACACCGGCGACATCAGCAAAGGTCGTCTTGACCTGGTCTTCACCCAGCATACGGGCCTTGCTCTTGCCGAATGACATGGCACCGCGACTGCCACCACCCTGCATCTGGCGCATGAAAAAGATCCACACACCGATCAACAGCAGCATCGGGAACCAGTTAATGAATATCGTCATCAACAGACCATGCTGGTTCGGCTCAACGACCTTGACCTCGACCTTGTTGCTTAACAGGTCATCCACCATTTTAGGGTCATCGGGAGGAGTCTGGGTAGCAAATCGCGTTCCGTCATAACGGGTACCCTTGACGGCATGGCCTTCGATTTCTACCAGTTGAACCTGGCCCTGCTGCACTTCGTTGATAAAATCAGAGTAGTTAATCGACTGGCTAGCTGTCGATTTTGGACCGAAATTGTTGAAAACGGTCATCAGCACAAGTGCGATAACAACCCAGAGAATGAGATTCTTTGCCAAATCGTTCAAACCGGTTTACCTCTAGTTAACGTAATGTGGTGCCTTTGTATCCTTAATAATCGACGCGCCAAAAGCGTGGCTTTAATAATTATGACACATTCGGCTTGAGACGGCCTTTTGCCAATACATATACTTCACGGCTGCGTGGGCGTGAAGCTTTAGGCTTACGGATCAATACCTTGTGATACTGGCTGCGCAGGCTCTTGATCAAGGCATCAAAGCCTTCACCATGAAAACCCTTGAACAGAAGATCGCCTCCCTCGCGTAGCACGTCGGCTGCAAATTCAGCGGCGAGTTCCATCAGGTACATACTGCGCGGCTGATCCACTGCCTCCATACCGCTTATATTGGGGGCCATGTCCGACATTACAAGGTCCACTGCCGCGCCGCCCAGCTTTTCCATAAGAGAATTAATCGCTTCACTCTCCCTGAAATCACCCTCGATAAACTCGACGCCGGGCAAATCATCCATGGGCAGGATATCCAGCGCGAAGATCCGGCCCTTCGACCCCAGCTGCCGCGCGGCATATTGCGACCAGCCGCCGGGGGCCGCTCCCAGATCCACAATCACTGACCCGGCACGCAGTATGCGGTCTTTCTGCTGGATTTCCTCCAGCTTATAGACGGCACGCGAGCGATAACCGTCGCGCTGCGCGCGCTTGACGTATTCATCATCAAAATGTGCCTTGAGCCACTGGTGGCTGCTTTTGCTTTTACCCATCGTCCTCTGTCTACTGATGACCGGTTGGCCGTATAATCACACTATTGTTCACGGAATTACGCGTTATGTCACTGACTGAAAAAATGAAGCACGATCTGCGGGGTCGCGGGCACACCCTTAAACCGGTGGTCAGCATCGGTAATGCCGGGCTGAGCAAGGCAGTACTGCGAGAAATCGAGCTGTCACTGGAGCATCATGAACTGATGAAAATCAAGATCGGTGGTGCAGAGCGCGATGAGCGTAAAAAGATCATCACCCGAATTTGCGACCAGTTCGACGCCGAACTCGTGCAGGCCATCGGTCACATCGCACTCATCTACCGCAAACACCCGGACTAATCCTCGCGGTACTGCCCCGCCGCAACCAGCACCAGCCCAAGAAGACTGGTCATCAAAAAAAGTACACTCGCCACGCCATGCAACTGGCCGAATCGCGGCGTGTCCGTCAGTCCCTGCACACGCAGATCCGCCACCATTGGCGCAATCACAAACTGACCAATCACAACCAGTAACAGCATGCCGGTGATCACAACCGCACGCCAGTTGATGCGCCTGCGGACCACTCCATTGAATACCAGCAACGAACAGCCGCAAGCCAGTCCGATATAACTGGTGAGTGTAAACAGGCTACCGGCGGTGCTGCCCGCCAGGACGCGATCATCCAGCTCTGCAAACAGCACGGGGGCTACCACAAAGCCAACGACCCAGAGACTGCCAACCCAGAGGGTAAGCAGGATACGTTCGAGGGATGGAATCAGGTTAGCATTCATGGAAATTGATTATCGCGCACGAGATGCGCTCCTACACAAACAGACACGTTTGAGGAAACACTCGCTGGGCCAATCGCGCTTGCAAAGCGCTCCCACTGCAAAAAAGGCTGGCGCGAGTGATTAAATGTAGCGGACTTCTACTATTTCCAGATTTCTTTCGCCACCAGGAACCACGACGGACACTACATCACCCTCCAACTTGGTGATCAGGGCTCGCGCAATCGGCGAGCTGAAGGAAATTTTTCCGCTCTTGATGTCGGCCTCATCTTCACCGACGATCTGGTAGACAATGGTTTCCTCGGTATCCTCATCAATCAGCTCAACCGTACAGCCGAAGACGACCTTGCCGCTTGCTTCCAGGGTAGTGACATCAACGACATGGGCATTACTTAACTTGCCATTGATTTCCTTGATGCGGCCTTCCGCAAAACTCTGCTGTTCGCGCGCCGCGTGATACTCGGCATTTTCTTTCAAATCGCCATGTGCACGTGCTTCGGCAATCGCCTGGATGATCCGCGGCCGTTCGACTGTCTTCAATCGATTAAGTTCTTCGCGCAATTTTTCCGCACCACTGGCGGTAATCGGAACCTTGGTTGTCATGTGTTCTTCTCCTGATGCAGGTCCTGCAGGCTGTTAACACTGGCAGTCGTCAGATACTCCAGCGCCATACAGGTGGCACGCGCACCGGCCAGTGTCGTGCTGTAGGAAATCTTGTTCTGCAGGGCCGTTCTTCGAATGGTGTAGGAATCGGCGATTGCCTGTTTGCCTTCTGTGGTATTGACGATCAGATCAACCTGGCCGTTCTTGATCATATCGACGATATGCGGACGGCCTTCCATCACTTTATTGACCACGGCACACTCGACGTCGCCCCCATTGATTGCCTTGGCGGTGCCCCGGGTAGCAACCAGCTTGAATCCCTTGTTAACCAGCTCACGCGCCAGGCTGACGACACCCTGGCGATCGGCCTTGCGCACACTCAGAAAGGCCGTGCCGGTAACCGGTACGGCATTGCCGGCACCCAGCTGGGCCTTGGCAAACGCCTCACCGAAAGTACGGCCGATACCCATAACCTCACCGGTGGATTTCATTTCCGGCCCGAGCAGCGGATCAACGCCCTGAAACTTGATAAACGGAAACACGGCTTCCTTAACAGAAAAGAACGCCGGCTTGTATGGCTCGGTCAGACCCTGCGCCTTCAGCGAAGTCCCGGTCATGACGCTGGCCGCAATCTTGGCCAGCGGCCTGGATGTCGCCTTGGAAACAAACGGTACCGTGCGTGAAGCGCGCGGGTTCACCTCGATCAGATAAATATCCTCGCCCTTGACCGCAAACTGCGTATTCATCAGCCCGTTCACCTTGAGCTCTTTGGCCATGCGGACCACCTGATCACACATACGCGCCTGCACATCTTCGCTAAGCGTATAGGGTGGCAACGAACAGGCCGAATCACCCGAATGCACACCGGCTTGTTCAATGTGCTCCATGATGCCGCCGATCAGCACATCCTCGCCGTCACAGATGGCGTCCACATCCACCTCGACTGCATCGTCGAGAAAGCGGTCCAGCAGCACCGGTGAATCGTTGGAAACCTGCACGGCCTCGCGCATATAGCGCACCAGATCTTCTTCCGAGTAAACAATTTCCATCGCGCGCCCGCCCAGCACGTAGGAAGGACGAACGACCAGTGGATAGCCGACCTTTTCAGCCAGCGTCAGCGCTTCTTCCGCGGTCGAGGCAATCTGGTTCGGCGGTTGCAGCAACCCCAGTTTCAACACCATCTGCTGAAAACGCTCCCGATCTTCCGCATGGTCAATCGCATCCGCCGAGGTGCCAATAACCGGCGCACCATTGGCTTCCAGTCCGCGTGACAATTTGAGCGGTGTCTGTCCACCGTACTGCACAATAACGCCCTTTGGCTGCTCGACATGAATAACTTCCAGCACATCTTCCAGGGTCAGGGATTCAAAATACAAACGGTCGGAGGTGTCATAGTCAGTTGAGACTGTTTCCGGGTTGCAGTTGATCATGATGGTCTCAAAACCATCCGCACGGCAGGCCATGGCGGCATGCACGCAACAGTAATCAAACTCGATGCCCTGCCCGATCCGGTTCGGTCCGCCACCCAGCACCATGATCTTGTCGTTTCCAGTGGGGGCCGATTCACATTCCTCTTCATAGGTGGAATACAGATAGGCGGTCGACGTTGAGAACTCGGCCGCACAGGTATCAACGCGCTTGTACACCGGCCGTACATGCAGCTCATGACGACGCCGACGCACCTTGCCCTCGGTGCAGTCCATCAAGCTGGCCAGGCGGCGGTCCGAAAAGCCCTTGCGCTTCAGCTGCCGCAGGCGATCGGCATCGAGCGACTCCACACTCAATGAACGCAGCGTATCCTCAGTGGCCACCAGGTCACTGATTTGCGCCAGGAACCAGGGATCAATCGCCGTCAGCTCAAACAGATCCTCCAGCGTCAGACCGGCGCGAAAACCGTCAGCAACATTCCACAACCGTTCCGGGCGCGCGATGCGCAGCTCTTTTATTAATTCGTCCCGTGCACCTTCGACAGAGAGATCAACTATCTCATCCAGGCCATCGACACCGGTTTCCAGCCCGCGCAAGGCCTTCTGCAATGACTCCTGGAAGGTACGGCCAATAGCCATTACCTCGCCAACAGACTTCATCTGCGTACCAAGCACCCGCTCGGCCTGCGGAAATTTTTCAAAGGTAAAGCGCGGTATCTTGGTAACCACATAATCGATGGTTGGTTCAAAAGAAGCCGGTGTTGCCCCGCCGGTAATTTCGTTCTTCAACTCGTCCAGGGTAAAGCCGACGGCCAGTTTTGCAGCCACCTTGGCAATCGGGAACCCGGTAGCCTTGGAAGCCAGCGCAGACGAACGCGACACACGCGGATTCATCTCGATCACGATCATGCTGCCGTCTTTGGGATTGATCGCGAACTGTACATTGGAACCGCCGGTCTCCACGCCAATCTTGCGCAGCACGGCAAGCGAGGCATTACGCATCAACTGGTATTCCTTGTCCGTCAGCGTCTGTGCCGGCGCCACGGTGATGGAATCACCGGTATGCACACCCATGGGGTCGAGATTCTCGATAGAACAGATAATGATGCAGTTGTCGTTCCTGTCACGCACCACCTCCATCTCGTACTCTTTCCAGCCAAGCACAGATTCTTCCAGCAACACCTCGGTAGTGGGCGACAGGTCCAGGCCGTGTTCACAGATGGCGACAAACTCTTCCTTGTTGTAGGCGATGCCGCCGCCACTGCCACCCATGGTAAAGGAGGGCCGGATAATGATCGGGAAACCGATGGAAGCCTGCACCTGATGTGCCACCTCCATGCTGTGTACCACTTTTGCATGCGGTGTACTCAGCCCGATCTCGGTCATGGCGTCACGAAACAGGCCACGGTCCTCGGCCATGTCAATGGCTTCGCGGCTGGCGCCAATCAGTTCAACGCCGAATTTCTCCAGCACGCCCTCACGCACCAGGTCCAGTGCACAATTCAGTGCCGTCTGCCCGCCCATCGTTGGCAGCAGCGCATCGGGACGTTCCTTCTCGATAATATGCGCGACTGTTTGCCAGTGAACCGGTTCGATATAGACCGCATCGGCCATATCCGGGTCAGTCATGATGGTCGCCGGGTTGGAATTCACCAGTACCACCCGGTAGCCCTCCTCGCGCAACGCCTTGCAGGCCTGGGCACCCGAATAATCGAACTCACAGGCCTGTCCGATAACAATCGGGCCTGCGCCAATAATTAAAATACTTTTGATGTCAGTACGCTTTGGCATAACTCAGGCTGTCCTCGCCCTGATCATGTCAATGAATTGGTCAAACAACGGCGCGACATCGTGCGGTCCGGGACTCGCTTCCGGGTGCCCCTGAAAACTGAACGCCGGACAGTCGGTGCGTGCCACCCCTTGCAGGGAACCGTCAAACAGGGACCGGTGTGTCGCGACAAGGTTATCCGGCAGGCTGTCATCATCGACTGCAAAACCGTGGTTCTGGCTGGTAATCATGACCTGCTTGCCGGCCAGGTCCTGCACCGGGTGGTTGGCACCGTGATGGCCAAATTTCATTTTGATGGTCTTCGCGCCACTCGCCAAAGACAACAACTGATGACCGAGACAAATACCGAAAATCGGCAGGCCGCTGTCCAGCAGTTGCTGAATTGCCGTGATGGCGTAGTCACAGGGTTCCGGATCACCCGGACCGTTGGACAGGAACACGCCGTCCGGTTGCATGGCCAGCACGTCAGATGCCGGCGTGGTCGCAGGCACGACGGTCAGGCGACAGCCTCTGTCCGCCAGCATGCGCAGGATATTGCGTTTCACGCCAAAGTCGTAGGCCACCACATGCCAGGGCAATGACGCATCCGTGCCGTCATCCGGCAATCCGTCCGCCAGTGACCAGCAACCCTGGCGCCAGCTGTATGACTCGGTCGTAGTGACTTCTTTTGCCAGATCCATACCCTTAAGGCCGGGAAACTCGCGCGCCATCGACAGTGCAGCGGCTTCATCCAGTCCCTCACCGGCCATAATGCAGCCAGCCTGCGCACCCTGCTCGCGTAACAAGCGGGTCAACCGACGGGTGTCGATATCAGCGATACCGATAATGCCGCGGTCTTTTAGATAATCTTCCAGCGAGTACTGGCTGCGCCAGCTGCTGGCCAGCAGCGGGAGATCCCTGATAACCAGCCCGGAACAATGAATCTCGCCGGCCTCCTCATCTTCAGGGTTCGCACCCACATTGCCAATGTGCGGATAAGTCAGGGTAACGATCTGTTGCGCGTAGGAAGGATCCGTGAGAATTTCCTGATAGCCTGTCATGGCCGTATTGAAGACGACTTCGCCCGCTATTTGTCCTTCAATACCAATAGCGATACCACGGAAAATACTTCCGTCTGCCAGGGCCAACAGGGCCGTATTTCTCAAGAAGACCTCCGCGTCTTATGTAAAAAACAGGCGTAGAAAACGGGAGGGCTCCCAGGGAACCTTCCCGTTTTGAACTACTGGATAATACAATCAATTAATGGCGCGAATTGTACTGGATGGGGGTGGGGGCTGTCTACGGTAAAGCCTGCCAGCCGGGGGGTTTTCAGACTGACGGCTGCTAACAGGGCATTCCTAAAGCCCCAGCACGTCCTGCATATCAAAAAGTCCCGATTCCTGCCCCATCAACCAGCCGGCCGCACGCACCGCGCCGTTGGCAAAGGTCATACGACTGGAGGCCTTGTGGGTGATCTCGATGCGCTCACCGGCGCCGGCAAACAACACGGTGTGGTCACCGACAATGTCCCCGGCACGAATGGTCTCGAAACCGATAGTCTTGCGGTCGCGCTCACCGGTATTGCCCTCACGGCCATAGACGGCGCAACTCTTCAGATCTCGCCCCAGCGCAGCGGCAACCACCTCACCCATGCGCAGCGCGGTACCCGAGGGGGCATCCACCTTATGGCGGTGATGCGCTTCGATAACCTCAATATCGACATCGTCCCCGAGCGCCCGGGCAGCCATATCGAGCAATTTCAGACAAACATTGACGCCAACACTCATGTTGGGTGCAAACACCACGCCGATATCCTGCGAGACTGCCTTGATCTGCGCCTTCTCTTCATCGCTGAACCCCGTCGTCCCGATCACCAGGCGACGGCCCGCCTGCCGGCAAACCTCCAGGTTCGCGAGCGTTGATTCGGGCCGGGTGAAATCAATCAACACATCAAAATCATCCACCACTGCAGAAAGGTCTGAGCCAATCAGAACGCCCAGCTTGCCGACGCCAACCAGGTCACCGGCATCACTGCCCAGCAGTGAACTGTCCGGATGCTCCAGCGCAACCGTGACATCAACACCGGCTGTCTGCTGACAGGCCTCGATCAGACTACGGCCCATGCGACCGGCTGCGCCGGTAATTGCGATTCTTGTCATGTTTAAAATCCGTTACTGGGCAAGGGGTAGAGGGTGAGAATAACAGCAGCGCAGGTTAATATGAAATCCGGGGCAGCGGCAGTTTCTGCAAATCGCGGACGAGATCCGCTCCTGCAAAAAACAAAACACCTGCAGGAGCGGATCTCGTCCGCGATTATGAATTTATTACAACCGGAAAAACCAGGTCAGCCGGCAAGCCCGTCAAAAAACTTCTTTACGCCGTCCATCCAGGAAGTCGCTTGCGGACTGTGACGGCCGCCGCCCTCCTCAACATGTCCGGAAAACTCTTTTAACAGGTCTTTCTGTTTGCGGGTCAGGTTAACCGGTGTTTCAACAGTGACCTTGCAGAGCAGATCGCCTACCGGACCGCCTCTTACCTGCTTCACGCCCTTGCCACGCACACGAAACATTCTGCCGGACTGCGTTTCGTGCGGAATCTTGAGGTTTACCCGGCCGTTCAGCGTAGGTACTTCCAGCTCACCGCCAAGCGCAGCAGTGACAAAGCTGATGGGAACTTCGCAATACAAATTGCTTTCTTCACGGTGGAAAATAGAGTGTTCTTTTACCTGCACCTGGACATAGAGGTCACCCGGCGGTCCGCCGCTCTCACCGGCCTCGCCTTCACCGGCAAGCCTGATTCTGTCACCGGTATCGACCCCCGCCGGGACCTTGACCGACAGTGTCTTGCGCTCCTGCACCCGGCCATTACCATGACAGGTGGTGCACGGGTCAGAGATGATGGTGCCGTTGCCCTTGCAGTGCGGGCAGGCCTGTTGCACCGAAAAGAAACCCTGCTGCATGCGCACCTGGCCATGACCGCCACAGGTGGTGCAGGTCGTCGGTGTGCTGCCTTTCTTTGCGCCGCTGCCATCGCACTCCCCGCATTTAACTTGCGTAGGAATACGTATCTTTACCTCGGTGCCGGCAACAGCATCTTCCAGCGACAGTTCCAGGTTGTAGCGCAGGTCCGAACCACGATAGACCCGCTGACCGCCACCGCCACGTCCGCCGCCAAAGATATCGCCAAATACGTCACCAAAGATATCATTGAATCCACCAGCACCCGGACGGCCCTGTCCACCACCCATGGAAGGATCGACACCGGCGTGCCCGAACTGGTCGTAGGCAGCCCGCTTCTGTGAATCATTCAGTATCTCGTAGGCTTCCTTGCACTCCTTGAACCTGTACTCTGCATCCTTGTTGTCCTGGTTACGGTCCGGATGATGTTTTTGTGCCGCACGCCGGTATGCCTTCTTCAGTTCTGCCTCGCTGCAGTTTTTTGAGACACCGAGCACTTCGTAGTAATCACGCTTTGACATAATCTTTCAGCAACTGTTTTGTTATAAACCGTAAACACCCAAATCTGCGGGACGAAAAAAGTGAAGCCAGCCTGCGGCTTCAGAAAAACTTTCTACTCAACGGCAAAAATCCGGACCCGTATCGAGCGGGTCCGGATTCATGGCTTGTTAGCAGTGCCTGCTTTTGCCGTTACTTGCTATCGGCATCCTTTACTTCCTCGAACTCGGCATCAACGACATCAGCATCGGCAGCCGCATCACCCTCCGGTGCTGCACCACCTGCTGCGCCCTGCTCGGCCTCGGCCTGTTCCTTGTAGACACGTTCGGCCAGCTTGCCGGATTTCTCACCCAGTTCGGTGGTCTTTGCCTCAATAGCTTCCTTGTCGTCACCCTTCACGGCTTCCTGCAGTGCCTCGATGGCGGCCTCGATATCTTTCTTCTCGGCCTCATCCACCTTGTCACCAAGATCCTTCAGTGACTTGTTGGTGGCATGAATCAGGCCATCAGCCTGGTTACGCACATCAATCAGTTCATGGAATTTCTTGTCCTCATCGGCATGCGCCTCGGCGTCCTTGACCATCTGATCGACTTCCTCGTCCGAAAGACCACTGGAAGCCTTGATCTGAATGGACTGTTCCTTACCGGTCGCCTTGTCCTTGGCAGATACATGCAGGATACCGTTGGCATCAATATCAAAGGTTACCTCGATCTGCGGAACACCACGCGGCGCCGGCGGAATATCACTCAGGTCAAAACGACCCAGTGATTTGTTGGCTGTCGCCACATCACGTTCACCCTGCAACACATGTACGGTAACCGCGGACTGGTTGTCATCGGCCGTTGAGAACACCTGATTTGCCTTGGTAGGAATAGTGGTGTTCTTCTCGATCAGCTTGGTCATGACACCACCCAGCGTCTCGATACCCAGTGACAGCGGTGTCACATCCAGCAGCAGCACGTCCTTGACGTCACCACCGAGCACGCCACCCTGGATAGCAGCACCAATCGCAACGGCCTCATCCGGGTTCAGGTCCTTGCGGGGTTCCTTGCCAAAAAAATTCTGCACCGATTCCTGCACCTTCGGCATACGGGTCTGACCACCAACCAGGATGATGTCATCGACGTCACTCGCCGACAGGCCGGCATCCTTGAGCGCCTGCTTGCATGGATCAATGGTGCGATCAATCAGGTCTTCGACCAGTGACTCCAGCTTGGCACGTGTCAGCTTCATGTTCATGTGCTTCGGACCGCTGGCATCGGCCGTAATGTACGGCAGGTTCACATCCGTCTGCTGGCTGGATGACAATTCGATCTTGGCCTTCTCTGCACCTTCCTTCAGACGCTGCATGGCCAGCGGATCACCGCGCAAATCCATACCCTGGTCTTTCTTGAACTCATCGGCCAGGTAATCAATCAGGCGCTTGTCAAAATCTTCACCACCGAGAAAGGTATCGCCGTTGGTAGAGAGCACTTCAAACTGGTGCTCACCATCGACATCGGCAATCTCGATAATGGATACGTCAAACGTGCCACCACCCAGGTCATACACAGCGAGCTTCTGGTCGCCGCGCTTCTTGTCCATACCATAAGCCAGTGCAGCCGCCGTCGGTTCGTTGATAATACGTTTCACGTCCAGGCCGGCGATACGCCCGGCATCCTTGGTCGCCTGGCGCTGCGAATCATTGAAATAGGCCGGCACGGTAATCACCGCCTCGGTGACTTCCTCGCCGAGATAATCCTCTGCGGTACTCTTCATCTTCTGCAGGACCCGTGCGGCCACTTCCGGCGGCGCCATGCGCTTGCCCTGTGCCTCAACCCAGGCATCACCGTTGTCTGCCTTGACGATGGGGTAAGACACCAGGTCGATATCACGCTGCACCACATCCTCATCAAAACGACGCCCGATCAGGCGCTTGACCGCAAACAGGGTGTTGGTGGGATTGGTGACTGCCTGGCGCTTGGCCGCCTGGCCCACCAGCACCTCATCACCATCGGTAAAGCCGACAATAGACGGCGTGGTGCGATCACCCTCGCTGTTCTCGATTACCCGGGCCTCGCCGCCTTCCATCACCGCCACACAGGAGTTGGTGGTACCCAGATCAATTCCGATTATTTTGCCCATTTTCTCTAATCTCCAAGTAAATATCTGATATGTATAAATATAAGCCTAATGCTCTATTACCCTTAAGTTGGGGGCGGTTATCTGAAAATTCAAGCCTGCCCCGGCATTTAGTTTCCCCGTTTAATTTTGACTAGGGTGCCTTCGAGACAATCACCATGGCCGGGCGAACCAGCCGGTCATGCAGCAGATAGCCTTTCTGCACGACGGTTACAACCGTATTGGCTGGCACATCATCGCGTTCCTGCATGGACATGGCCTGGTGAAAATCGGGATCAAAGCTTTCATTCACCGGGTTCACCTCCGTGATTGCCGATTTCTCCATCGCGGTTGTCAGCATCTGCAAAGTGAGTTCAATACCCTCCTTGAGCTTTTCCGGATCGGCATTTTCACCTGCGAATGCCGCCAGCCCCATTTCCAGACTGTCTTTAACCGGCAGCAACTCACTGGCAAAACGCTCCAGTGCAAACTTGTGCGCATTCGAGAGATCACGTTCACTGCGCTTGCGGAGGTTGTCCATTTCGGCCTGTATGCGCACAACCTGGTCCCAGTGCTCGTCCGCCTTGCCACGTGCATCTTCCAGCAGGGCCGTCAATTCAGCGTGATCCTGCTGCTCACCGCCGGTCACTTCTACAGCGGCTTCATCACCCTCTTCGGCCAGATCATCGCGGGCATCATCCACCATGTTTTCTTTCTCCGACATACAGTTACTCCATAATCCTGAAATTTACCGGAACAGTCGGGGCAGTGCTGCCCCGCACGCTCAATCGCTAGCTGACGATATGGGGCTTATTCCTTCTGATTCAAGGCCGCACCCAACAATCGGGCGGTGGCATCCACAATCGGAATCACGCGGTCATAAGCCATCCGCGTCGGCCCGATGACACCCAGCACACCCAGCACCTGACCATCTACCGAATACGGTGCCGCCACCATGCTGCATTCATCCAGCATCCGGTAACCGGATTCATCGCCTATAAAGATCTGGATGCCGTCGCTGTGAATGCATTGATCCAGCAGGTGCAGCATGTCGCGCTTGGTATTAAAGGCATCGAACAGTTTGCGCAGCTTGTCGATGTCGCACAGCTCCTGAAATCCCATCAGGTTTGTCTGCCCGGCCATGACGAAGTCTTCGTTCTGGTTTTTTTCCAGCACCTGGTCAGCCATGTGCATGGCCGTCACCATCATGCTGTTCATATTGGTGCGGGTTTCCTGCATCTCGTGCAACAGCGCAGTACGCACTTCAGCGAGGTCTTTTCCTGCAAACAGTTCATTCAAATAGTTAGAAGCCTGCTGCAACTCGGCAGGACTGTGCTCTTTCTCGGTGGAGAGAATGCGGTTTTGCACCTCGTCCTCACCGGTAACCAGAATCGCCAGCACCTGCGTTCCCGACAATCTCAGGAATTCAACGCGTTTAAACAGCGCATGCTCCTGGCTGGGCAGCGTCACAACACCGGCCAGCTGCGTAATACCTGACAGCAACCCGGAAGCCGACTCCACCAGGTCTTTCGGTGTCTGCTCCAGCGAGAGCTCCAGCCGCATGCTGTGAATCGCCCTGTTATCCAGCGGCTGTACCTTCAACAAGGTATCAACGAAAAAGCGATAGCCCTGCACCGTGGGAACCCGGCCAGCCGAGGTATGCGGGGAACAGACAAAGCCCAGCGCCTCAAGGTCGGACATGACGTTGCGCACCGTGGCCGGGCTCAGGTCCAGCCCGGCTTCACGTGCCAGGGTTCGGGATCCGACAGGTTGGCCATCACGCACGTAACGGTCGATCAACGCCCGCAGCATCAGCTGGGCGCGCTCGGAAAGATCGGAACTGTCGTTGCTCATGTTATCAAGCCATGCGGTTGGCGGTTGGAATTCACCTACATGATAATGTATTTAGCACTCCGCAGGATAGAGTGCCAGCCAGCGGGGCGTAAATAGTTGGCGCTCTCAGGGAGTCGTGTTAATTTCCCTGCCAACACACGGAATAACTTATGAAACCTCACTTCAAACGCGTTGGACTGCTCGGCAAGTCAGAAGACCGCAATGTGTCGATGACCCTGCGTGCCCTGACCGCCTATCTGGAACAGCAGAAAACCAGGATTCTCCTCGATCAAAGCATTGCCGGCATCTTCCCGGAACCACCTCATCCCGTGGCCGACCGGCAAACCCTGGCTGACAGCTGCGACCTGGCCATCGTGGTGGGCGGTGATGGCACCCTGCTGAATGCCGCGCGCAGCCTGGCCGAGTCCGGCATCGCTGTACTCGGTATCAACCTCGGGCGCCTCGGCTTTCTGGTTGATGTCTCCCCGGAAGATATGACGCAACAACTTCAAAAAATCCTTGCCGGTGATTTTATTGAGGAACAGCGCACCCTGCTGCATGCGACCGTTACCCGCAATGATGAAATCCTTAGTGAAACATCCGCACTGAATGATGTGGTCGTGCACAAAAAAGATGTGGCGCGCATGATCGAGCTGGACACCTGGATTGACGACTATTTCGTGAATACCAACCGTTCCGACGGACTGATTGTTTCCACACCCACCGGGTCCACTGCCTACGCACTGTCAGGCGGCGGCCCGATCCTGCACCCAAAGCTGGATGCCATTACCCTGGTACCGATTTGCCCGCATACACTCAGCAACCGTCCAATTGTGGTCCATGACGAGTCTGTGATTAAAATCATCATCCATGAAGGCACCCTGGAAGCGACGGTTTCCTGCGATGGTCAGGTGAGCCACACCCTGGAAGCCGGTGATCACATCACCCTGCGCAAACACGAACACTCCCTGCGGCTGCTGCATCCACAGGGGTATGATTATTTCGCCATACTGAGAAAAAAGCTGCGCTGGAGCGAACAGCCCTGATGAATCAACCACCCTATTTGCAGTGCTTCACCCTGCACATACTTCGACCTGCCTGCGCATGCTGACACATATACATGTGCGCAACCTGGCCATCGTTGACGAGATCGACGTGGAGCTAACGGCCGGCATGACAGCGCTTACCGGCGAAACCGGTGCCGGCAAGTCGATCCTGGTAGACGCACTCGGGCTGGTACTTGGCGACCGCGCTGACAGCTCGTTTATAAGACACGGTTGTGATCGCGCGGAGATCTCCGCCGGGTTTGACCTGCAGGATAACACCACCGCCAGTGCCTGGCTGATTCAGCAAGACATGAACATAGACGGTGAATGCCAACTGCGGCGCATTATCAGCCGCGAAGGTCGTTCCCGTGGCTACATAAATGGCCAGGTCGCTCCCATGCAATCACTGCGTGAACTCGGCGAGCTGCTGGTCGACATCCATGGGCAACACGAGCACCAGTCGTTACTGCACAGCGCTGTGCAACGGGATTTACTCGACAGCTTTGGCGGCCATCAGGATCTGCTGGCCGAAACAGCATCAACCTGCAACGCCTGGAAAGCAGCCCGGCAAGAGCTGGCGTCCGTCCTCAGTGATGACGCAGAACGCGATGCACGGCTTGACCTGCTGCGCTACCAGCTGCAGGAACTGGAAGCACTGGAACTGAACAGCGAAGAGATCAGAAATATCGATGCCGAGCATGCTCGCCAGGCTAATGCCGGGCGTCTCATGGAGGCTTGCCAGCAGGCGCTCAACCGGCTGGATGCAGAAGAGGGTCTCGCTGCCTACACCCTGATCAGCCAGGCACTCGAAGAACTGAGCGCGCTGACGGACATGGACAAGCGACTGGAAAACACCACCCGCCTGCTGGAAGAAACCACCGTACTGGTACAGGAAGGCATTGATTCACTGCGGCATTATTCCGCAGACCTCGAAATCGATCCGGAAAGACTGCAGTGGCTGGAGCAACGCACCGGCCTGTTGCATGATCTGGCACGCAAACACCGCTGCACCCCCGAGCAACTGCCAACCGTCGAAACAGACATTCGCCGGGAACTGGAGCTGATAGAAAATGCCGACCAGCACCGCGAGGCATTACAGGAAAAGCTGGCCGGTCTTGAGAAAGCCTACCTGTCGGTTGCAGGCAAGCTGACCGGTAAACGCAAAAAAACGGCCATGGCCTTCAGCAAGAAAATTACGGCATCCATGCAAACACTGGGTATGCAGGGAGGTATTTTTGAAGTCAGCATCAAGACCCGCAAAGGTCAGTCCTTTGGCAGCCACGGGCTGGATGATATCGAATTCCTGGTCAGCGCCAATACCGGTCAACCGGTGCAACCCCTGGGCAAGGTTGCCTCCGGCGGTGAACTGTCACGTATAAGCCTTTCCATACAGGTTATCTCTGCAGGAAGTGCCATCATCCCGACGTTGATCTTCGATGAAGTCGACAGCGGTATTGGTGGTGGTGTTGCTGAAATCGTCGGACAGAAACTGCGCGCACTGGGTACCGACCGGCAGGTGTTATGCGTCACCCACCTGCCGCAGGTCGCGGCACTCGCCGACCAGCAAATGCAGGTCACCAAACTCTCCGGCGAAGACAGCACGCGTACACGCATACGCGCCCTGAATGACGATGAGCGTATTGATGAACTGGCGCGCATGCTGGGCGGCGTAAAGATCACCAAACAAACCCGGGAACATGCACGGGAGATGAGGCAACAGACACGTGAAAACCAGACTGACGTACAGAAAAAGAAAAAGACCAAAAAAGCGGGTTAGCTATTCCGGGGACAGACCCCGTTTTTCATCTGCGTTTTTCCAGGGGTGCAGAAAAACGGGGTCTGTCCCCTATTCCGCCCGGCACTTCGAACAGATACCGTACATGTAGAGGCAATGGTCCGTCATTTCGTAACCCAGTTTCCTGGCGATATCCTTTTGCCGCTGCTCGATGACCTCATCAACAAACTCGTCAACCTTGCCACACTTCACACACAGAATATGATCATGGTGACTGCCCTCGTTCAGTTCAAAGACAGAGTGCCCGCCCTCAAAATGGTGTCGCGTCACCAGGCCGGCCGCCTCGAACTGCGTTAACACCCGGTAAACAGTCGCCAGCCCGATATCCTCTCCCATATCCAGCAGTGCCTTGTAGACGTCCTCGGCGCTTTGATGCCGACTGCTGCCGCCTTCCATGATGTCCAGGATCTTCACCCTGGGCAAAGTGACCTTCAAACCGGCTTTGCGTAACTCACTGGATTCCAATGTTTCTTCTCCTTCTGTGATGCCATTAATGCAAACATGGGTTACTATGCTGCCGTCAATTTCAGGGAACATAATCGGCCTGCGGATGCAAAAGCTTCTCATTATTATCAGTGTTATTGCAAGCCTGTTGCTCACAGGCTGCTCTAACTACCATCTGGTGCATAAAATCGACATTCAGCAGGGCAATGTCATTACCCAGGATGAGGTTAATCTGCTGGAACCCGGCATGACCCGGCGTCAGGTCCGGTTCATCATGGGCTCCCCGATGATTGCCGACGTCTTTCACCAGGACCGCTGGGACTACGTGTACCTGCTTCAACCGGGCTATAGCGAACCGTCCAGGGAACGCATCACACTGTTTTTTGCAGATGACCTGCTAACCGGGACCTCCGGGACACTTTACCCGGATGAAGCAGGTCGGGACGCACCCTCCAGACCCAAACAGGTCACACTGGTGGTACCGCCCGAAGAGCGCATACCGCCCGGGATACTAAACAGAATCTGGCACTGGCTAACTTTCCGCAAGGCGGATGAAAAGAACTATGTGCCTGAAGGCAAGCAGTAGCACACGACCAGCCCCTTGAAAAATCCGATCAGGTGTTGCCCGCGCCCTTCTTCGTCACCTTACCCTCGGCGGCGCGCTGTTTTCTGACCTGCTTCGGATCCGCAATCAGGGGACGGTAGATTTCAACACGATCCCCGGCATGCAGGGGGTCACCCGGTTTACCCAGCTTGCCAAAAATACCTACCTTGTTTTTGGTCAAATCAATGTCGGGATACTGCTCCAGAATACCGGAGGCCCGAATAGCCTCTTCAAGCGTTGCACCCGCCGCAACATCCACAACCACGATCACCTGTCTCTCCGGCAAGGCATAGGCAACCTCCACAGGTATTTTGTCAGCGTTGTCCATACACCTCTACCGCTCGCTTCTGGAAGGCATCTACCAGGGAATTGGCAATCTGGCTGAATACCGGACCGACGACCAGACCCACCACCTTGCTGGAGAAATCATATTCAAGGAACAAGGATATCTTGCAACCCTGCTCACCCAGCGGCTCAAACCGCCAGCGCCCCTGTAACTGACTAAACGGCCCGTCAACCAGTTCAATACTGACTTCGGTATCCGGCTGATGCCGGTTGCGGGTGGTAAAGGATTTACTCACACCACCGACTGCGAAATTGATCCTCGCCACCATCTCGTCATTCTCAAAAGATAGCACTTCTGCACCACAGCACCAGGGCAGAAACTGCGGATAGGCACCCGCATCGATGACCAGCACAAACATTTCATGCGGCGTGTAAGGCAGCAGCGCCGAACGATCGATCGAATCCAAAACAGTTACCCGCGTCTAATTAACGAAGTCAGAAAATCCCGATCGCATTAAGAAACACGATAATGACAGCTACCGGCGTGATATAGCGCACCAGGAACCGCCACAGCGGGTAGAAGAAACGGTCACCCATTGCCAGTTCATCAACGGATGAAGCACGCGACATCTTCCATCCGGCAAAGATCGCAATCAGCAACCCGCCGGCAGGCAGCATAATATTGGCAGTAAGGTAGTCCAGCAAGTCAAACACCGTGCTGTCCTTGAAAACCTCAAAACCGGACATTGGTTTAACCTCTGACCACAGATTGAAGGAAAATACCGTCATCAGACCAAACAGCCAGGTCACAAAACCGGCCACCACAGATGCCATTACCCGGTTCATCCCCCTGTTCTCCACCAGCCACGCAACAGCGGGTTCAATAAGCGATATGGCAGAACTCCACGCGGCAAACACCAGTAGCACAAAGAACAGCATGCCAAAGAATGCCCCGTATTCCATGTGGCCAAAGGCAATCGGCAACGTCTGGAAAATCAGGCCCGGACCGGCGCCCGGCTCCAGCCCATTGGCAAAAACGACAGGAAAGATAGCCATGCCGGCCAGCAGTGCAACCAACGTATCCATGATCGACACTGCAATTGAAACCTTTGCAATGGATGCACCACTCGGCAGATAGGAACCGTACACCATGATGGCGCCCATACCGAGACTCAGGGTAAAAAATGCGTGCCCCATGGCAATCAGGATACCGTTGGCAGACAGTTTGCTGAAGTCCGGTTGAAACAGAAACTCTATTCCCTGCTCAAAGGATCCGCTGTTCCAGGCAAAACCCACCAGCACAAACAACAGCACAAACAGGGCGGGCATCAGGAACTTCACCGCCTTCTCGAGACCACCACGCACCCCACGGGCCACCACGACCATCGTCATGGTGATGAAAATTGTGTGCCAGGCAAGCAGACGCTCCGGATCACTGACCAAAGTGGTGAAAATGCTCTGCACGCCATCAGCTGTCAGCCCGGTAAACAGACCACTGCCGGTACGAAACACGTAGGCAAGCGCCCAGCCGGCAATCACACTGTAATAGGAAAGGATCAGAAATCCTGCAAGCACCCCCGCCCAGCCCAGCAACACCCAGGCACGACTGGTCTTCGCCTCGGTTGCGAGCGCACGCATGGTATTGATCGGACTCTGGCGGCCACGCCGTCCTATCATGACTTCGGCCATCATGATGGGGATACCGATCACAGCAATACAAACGAGGTAGATCAGCACAAAGGCGCCACCGCCGTTCTCGCCTGCTATATAGGGAAATTTCCAGATATTTCCCAGTCCGACTGCCGAGCCGGTCGCCGCCAGAATAAATGCCAGCCGGCTGGACCACTGACCGTGAATCGACTTTCGTGGGCTATCCATACAGTATCTCCTCGATTGAGAGCACGGGCATTGTCCGTGAAATAACGCACCATCACAACTGGCCAGAACCGCCCGGTGCGGGCGTATGCGGCACTTCAGAGAAGAGACACCACACCAGGTTAGAGGTTGATATACTGCACCGATGGGAAACAAGAAATCCAGTTCAAAAAGCAGTTCCAGCACAATCGCACTGAACAAAAAGGCCCGCCACGACTACTTCCTCGAAGAACGCTTCGAGGCCGGACTTGCGCTGCAGGGCTGGGAGGTAAAGAGCCTGCGTGAAGGCCGTGTGCAGCTGACCGAGAGCTACGTCATCATACAAAATGGCGAAGCCTGGCTGTTCGGCTTCCATATCGCCCCCTTGCTCAGTGCATCCACTCACATCACACCGGACCCAACGCGGAGTCGAAAACTGTTGCTGCACCGGCGCGAGCTTGACAAGTTGATTGGCGCCGTAGAGCGCAAGGGCTACACGATTGTCGCAACCGCACTCTACTGGAAACACGGACGTGCCAAGCTTGAAATCGCACTCGCACGCGGCAAGCACACCCATGACAAACGGGCAACCCAGAAGGACCAGGAATGGACACGCAGCAAGCAACGCCTGTTGCGCGGTCACTGACAGACAACAAAACAAGCATGCCAAAACCATAGGATGGGGTCCCCATCAGGGAATGACACCGAACTAATGGATGCGTCGAATTGATGGGTATGTCACTGCGTTCCTTTACCCATCCGGCGACGAAATAACAGACAGATGGAGGACAAGACCATGCAGATACAAGGCCTGTTTAAACTAACAGCAACAGTGCTGTTATCACTGTCACTTGCAACGGCAGCAGTGGCTGAGGACAAATTCAAGAATGTAGAAATCAAGACCATACACGTTGGTGACGGAATCTACATGCTCACCGGTCAGGGCGGCAATATAGGACTATCTGTCGGTACAGACGGTGTTTTACTGATTGATGACCAGTTCGCGCCCCTGACAGAAAAAATAAAAGCGGCGATTGCCACGTTCTCGGACCAGCCAGTCCGCTTTCTGCTCAACACCCACTGGCACCCGGACCATACCGGCGGTAACGTGAACATGGGCAAGACCGGCACCGTCATTGTCGCCCATGATAATGTGCGCAAACGCCTTGCCGTTGATAACTTTATCGAGATGTTCGGCATGGAAGCACCGGCAATGGACAGCACGGGACTGCCGATCATCACCTTTGACAATACCCTGACATTCCATCTCAACAGCAACGAAATTCACATCAGCCATGTAAGCAACGCGCATACCGATGGCGACTCGATCGTCTACTTCAGGGATGCAAACGTCATTCACACGGGAGACATCTACTTTGCCGGCATGTATCCGTTCATCGACACGGACAGCGGCGGATCAACAAAAGGCGTTATCAATGCACTTCAACAGGTACTGGCCATGTCAGACGACAAAACGGCCATTATCCCCGGTCACGGCCCCCTCAGTAACAGGAAAAACCTGTCGGCCTATTTCGATATGCTGAAAAGCATCAGCAGCCGCATACGTGACATGATTGCAAAACAGGCAACACTCGAACAGATCCAGGCCGCCAGGCCAACAGGGGAATTCGACGACACATACGGTAACGGATTTATAAAGAATACTGCATTTGTGGAAATGCTTTACAAGGACATGTCACAGGACTGAGACAGTCCGGCCTGCAGGAGGCATTAAATATTATGCCCGGTTCGCTAACCCGCCTTTGCCTTCACCACGACACCGGATGAATCTTCTATATTGCGCTCGTTCAATTCACGCAAACGTGTAATCAGTTTATCAATACCGCTGTTACGTATTTCCGTGTTAAAGCTTGAACGGTGAGTAGCAACCAGGCTGATACCCTCAACTGAAACATCAAAAATCATCCATTCTGCCTGCAGATGATGCAGGCGAAACGAGGCATGTACAATGGGACCATTCGGCTGCACGATTTCTGCGTTTACAACTGCCTGTCCCTCCCTCTGCTGGCCGCGTAAAGGCAGGAAACGGGCAATCTCCCCCTCATAGGTCTTTACCTGCCGCAGGTACGTACCAAGCAGTAATTCACGAAACTCAACCACAAATGCCTCACGCTGTTCAGGAGTGGCCTTGCGCCAGTTTTTCCCCAGCACCCAGCGGGACATGGTCCTGATATCGATGTGTGGCATCACCACTTCATGGGCAACAACACGCAGTCGTTTCTCATCGTAAATGATATCCGGATCGTTCTTGACAACGTCCTCAAGAGCAGCGGTCATTGACTGCAGCATTTCGACAGGCCCCTGCTGCTCCGCCATCGCAGGCCTGCTGATCAGCAGCATCAGACAACCGTACAGCAACCACCGCAAAGCCGTCCCTGTGTGAAACAAACCTGACCGCCACTCCATATCGAACTTATTGTTTTTCATGTTCTGACTCGCTAACTCCCTGCATCAGTGCATCAATTATACGCAGTTGGACCGGTTAAACCGGCCATTGTTCGTGCCCTGCCGTAACAATAACCGCTATCGGCTTTTTTTTGGACTGGCAGACAAACACTGTAGACACTCGGGTAAATTGTATATAAGTTGATAGTTATATTCCATCCATGTCATCGGCCATTTAATTGCCATTCTCCAGTTGACGTTATAACATATTGACTTTAAAAGATAAGAATAGAGTACTGCCGATCATGACCAGACTTTTTCTGCTACTTTTCTTGTCCCTGCAAACATTCCCGGCACTTGCTGCGGAAGTCCCGGAAGTCGTCAGATCCTGTCTTGAGAAAAACACCCCTGAATCCACCTCGGCACAGACTCTCGAGCTGCGCGCCCGTGACCGCAACGGCTATGAACAGGTACTGCAGGCAAATGTTTACTGGAAGCGTTTCCCGAACAATCGCTCAAGAATACTGATGCACTTTGACGAACCTGCAGATATCCGCGGCGCACGTTTCCTGATCATTGAGAATGAACCACAGAATGACATGTACATCTACATGCCCGGTCTGGTTATTGTGCGCAAAATCACATCCAAACGCATATCAAGCTCCATCCTGGGGACAGATTTCTCCTATGATGACTACGAACGGTTACATGGCATACTGACTGACCTCAAGGCCGAACCATTTCCCGATCAT
>DAOVVG010000225.1 GCA_030632175.1 Gammaproteobacteria bacterium | reverse complement strand
TGACGGACTTGAAGTACTCGTTGGAAGCCAGGTTAACCAGTACCGGCTGCTGCTGTTTTTTCAGCGCCTTGTTGAGGCTGTTGGTAATATCTTCGCCCCAGAACTGGTATAGATTGTCGCCGCGCGGATTTTTCAGCTTCGTCTTCATCTCCAGCCGGTAGGGCTGAATCAAATCCAGCGGCCGCAGACAACCGTATAACCCCGACAAAATGCGCAAATGGTCCTGCGCATAGTCATAGTCCTCTGCCGTGAAATGCTCGACATCAATCCCGCCGTAGACATCACCCTTGAAGGCAAGGATGGCCTGCCTGGCATTCTTGAGTGTAAACGGTGTCTGGAACGACCTGTAACGACCCACATTCAGCTCGGCAATATTACTGCTGACATCCATCAGCTGCTGCAGCTTTACAGGCTTGATTTTCCGCAACTCCCTTATCAATAGCTCGGAATCCTTTAAATCAGCGGGCCGGGAATACTTCTTCGTCAGTCCGGGGGTTTCAAAATCCTGGCCCTTGGACGGGGATAAGGTAATGATCATGGTTGTTTCATCGATAAATACCAGTGTTTATTATCCCTTCTCTCCAACCCTCCCGTACGGGGAGAGGCAGGCAACAAGAATCGCAGTGTATTTACAACAATTACCGCATGTGCATTTTGCATCAATAATTGCAGGAGCGGATCTCGTCCGCGATTTTGAGGTTGATCTGATCGCGGGCGAGATCCGCTCCTACAGGTAATTAGCACGCACCACGATCATGTATTAGCTGGCGGTCTTTCCTTTCCCTGACTCGCTGATATACAACATCACCACGGCCACCACGACCAGCAGCAGCTGCACACCGGTCGACTGGATGTTTGAATGAATACCCAGCAATTCAATACTCGGAATATTGATGGGATCCAGCGGAATCTTGCCGGCCTCCTGCAACGCCGCAATGCCGTTGCCGGTAAACACAAAGGCCAGCACGAACATGAAAATGCCACTGACCGCAAAGAACTGCCGCAACGGCAAACGCGTACTGTATCGCATGATCAACCAGCCAAGAATGACCAGCATCGCGGCTGCCACCAGCAGTCCGTAGAAGATCATGCTTTGCCCCTCCTGCGAAGACTGCACCCACAACGCCTGGTAAAACAGCACCACTTCAAACATCTCACGGTACACGGCAATGAACGACAGGCCGGCCAGCCCCCACAGGGTGCCGGTCCCCAGATGGCGCTGCAGACTGGTTTCTATAAATGCCTGCCACTGTATGGCACTGGTTTTACTGTGCATCCAGAAGCCCACGGAAAACAGTACCACCGCGGCAAACAGCGCAGCAAACCCCTCGGCGAGTTCACGCTGCGCGCCACTGATATCAATATAGGTATTGGCGGCTACCCAGGTCGCAGCTCCAAGCACAAAGGCGCCGGCGATACCGGCATAGAGATACTTCAGGCCATCACGGCGATCTGTCTTGATCAGAAATGCAGCCAGGGCGGCCACTACCAGCAGTGCTTCCAGGCCTTCACGCAACAGGATCACCAGCGCGCTGACAAAGGCCGTCTTGCCGGACAACGCTGTCTTTTCAAGCTTGCTCACGGCAGCGTCCAGCAGTGCCTCGATCTGTTGTACAGCGGCCTCGAGCGTTGCCAGCGGCGCATCCTTGCGAATCAAATTGCGATAGCCGGTCATCTCGGCTTCAATTTCTTTTCTTAGCCCGGGATCGACGGCATTGATATTGCCCTCCATCAATTCGAAGCCTTCAAGGTAGGCCTCAACCGCAAGCTCGTAGGCCGCCTTCTTGTTGCCGGCCTTGTAGGCCGCGAGACTTTCAGCCAGCTGCAGCCGGCTGAATTCGAGTAACTGGGTACCTGATGAGGTGTGGTAAAACTCTTGTGGGTGCCCGCGCAAAAACGCCATCACGGACACGCCATCCGCGCCATGGGCTGCATTCAGTTCAGCCGGGGTATGCGTAGACACGTAGTCAAGTTGCGTTAGCGGATGAGCATCCTCAAGCTGCTGGAACAGCACGTCACCTGCGGCCTGCTCTTCCTGCGTCGTCGCCAGCTGACCAACATAAAAGGCCAGTGCCCAGCGCTGCGCTTCATCCAGACTGGTATATGGCTGCATCGCCGTGCCTTCCAGTCCATGGGTAATCGTATTGTAGAGACCGAGCACCGTTCGGTCCTGGTAGCGTTGCCGATCAGTAAAGTCTGTCGGCGGTGGCTCCATAGAGGCAGCCAGCGGGCCATCACCCTGGCCGCTGATACCGTGGCAGCTGACGCACTGCTGTGAGAACAGTGCATTGGCCGCTTTCAGATCGGGCACACGCCGGGGTGTAACGGTCACATCGTAACCACTGATAAACAGCTGCCGCATGGTCGCAGTCACCGCCTTCACTGCATCGGCATCGGCTCGTCCTTCGACAAGCTGGACCAGCTCTGACGCGTGTACGGCAAGTTGCCTGCTGGCATCCGTCGGCGGTAATTCAGCCACCTGCTCAACGATTGCGCTGGAGAAGTCCTGCATCTCGCCATACTCACCGGCGTTGATGATCTCTCCGTTTTCCACGGCACCGGCGTAATCCACGCCGACATAATCGGTTAGCTGGATGAGCTGCTCAACATTGGCGGCATTCGCCAGCCACGGACAGGCCGTCAGTAATAAAAGTGCGATAAGTCTTTTCATGGAACCAGAAAGGATAGCGGAGGGCTAACCTTAATGCAAATCGTTCTCATTACAGAACAAGGGAACTCCAGCGTTTTTTTCAGGTCTACCAGTAGGTTGCACAGCTTAAAGCCACAGTTCAACCAGCGGCTGCCCCGCTCAAACTCGCTGCGGCGTGACAACTGGCTGGACTTTATCTGATTTTGGGCTGCAACCGGGTGCCACTTGATTAAAGATTCCATTAAGGAATACCCTAACAAGACACATGGATAGACGGATGCAAAAATTACTGCTGCTGTTCCTCACCCTCGCATTGGCAATCGCGCCGCTGCGTGGTGCCTTGGCGATAGTGGACATTCCTGTCACGATGAGTGAATCGCACTGTGCACAATCCGATATACAACACCAGGATACCGGTGCCAGCTCTACCCATGACAGCAAACAGGAATGTGACGGCGCCTGCTGTGACGATAGCTGCAATAACTGCGTACATGTCACCAGCGGCATTTCAAAGACCCTCACCCTGACAGCGGCAGTAACCGGTCCACCGCATGCTATAACCATCCCTGTCAGCTTTTCCGTACGAACCGTTATTCCACTGCTTCGACCACCCGCTTCTCTGTAGCTTAAACGCTTCACGCGTACGTACTGCAAGCGTATAGCCTTGCCAGCGCGTGATGTCATCCTGTTTAATCGCTATGGAGAGTTACCATGCTTTATTCCCGGAGAACGATCCGGCCTCGGTGCAGCGCTGTTACTGCATCGAGAACGAACACCAATAGTCTGCCGGCATCGCGCCTGTTCATACTGCTGCTGGCACTGTTATTAGCGCCGGCAGCCAGCGTACACGCCGACCTGGACATCAATGAAGCGGTAAGACTGGCGCTCACCGATGATCCCGTGATTGCGGCAAACCAGGCGCGCTCGCAGGCCCTTGGCGACAATGCCATTGCTGACGGACAGTTACCTGACCCGCAATTAAGAACCGGCATCTACAACCTGCCAACCGATAATTTTCATATCAATGAAGAACCTTCAACGCAACTGCGGCTGGGGTTACAACAGGCCTTTCCGCGCGGGAAAACATTGCACTACAAGCAACGTCAGGGGGAATGGAAGGCAACGGCCGCCATGGCCAGCGCCGAGCTGGGCACACGCCAGGCCATGCTCGATGTACGCAGGTACTTTCTGGAGCTCTACTATCAGACCAGGGCCGGGGAAGTTGTCAGGGAAACCCGCAAGCTGTTTTCCCAGCTGGTCGACATCACCCAGGCACACTATGCAACCGGACGTGTCAGCCAGCAGGATGTACTGAATGCCTCACTGGAATTATCACGCCTCGACGATCGCACAACCCGCATCCTGAACGCGGTGGACACAAACCGTGCGGCGTTGATGAAGTGGATTGGTAACGCTGCAAGTCTGCCCGTTAACAGCAGCTTTCCGGAATTGCCGCTACCCGCGTCAAGGGAACAAATCGAGGCCGCACTACCCGGGCACCCGGTTATCCAGATTGAGACTGCAAAGCTTGAAGCGGAAAACCAGTCTATCCAGATTGCCCGCGAGCAATACAAACCCGGCTGGAGTGCCGGACTGGAGTATCGCAAACGCTTTGGTGAAGACCCGAACGGCGATGATCGCTCCGACATGATGGCCGCCATGGTCACCGTGGATATCCCGCTGTTCACCAAAAACCGTCAGGACAAACGCCTGTCTGCCAGTATCCAGCAGGCATCGTCGGTACAACTGGGTCGTGATGACAAGCTGCGCGAACTGAAGCGGCAACTGGATACGGACTATGCCAACTGGCAGCGGCTGGAGGAACGCGCAGCACTCTACAAGTCACAGCTGCTGCAGGCATCCACCGC
>DAOVVG010000244.1 GCA_030632175.1 Gammaproteobacteria bacterium | reverse complement strand
GCTTGTAAACCTGCTCGGGCTTATCCAACTCGCGAACATAAAGATAGTTCGGATGCTCCTGGTGCCACTCCAGACTACCCGTCTCGCAATGAACATGGATCGTAAGATTATTCTCTTCACCGATACTGATCTGGCTGGCGTGAAGAACACCTTTGGCGCCCTTATTGAACTTCAAAAGACAGCTCACATCGTCGTCCAGCTTACGGCCCTTAACAAAAGACGTAAGATCGGCACACATCTCCTGAATCTTCAAACCCGTAATATACTCGGCAAGGTTCTCGGCATGAGTTCCAATATCGCCGCCGCATCCCGAACCGCCGCTCTGCTTCGGATCGGTACGCCACGATGCCTGCTGCTGACCCGTCTTCTCCAGCGCAGTCGCCAGCCACCCCTGGGGATACTTCACAACGATCTTGCGAACCTTACCGAACTTGTCGCCCTGGACAAGATCACGAGCAAGCTTAACCATCGGATAACCCGTATAGTTATGCATCAGACCGAAAACCCTCTTGGTCTTCTTAACGATCGCAACAAGGCTCCGCGCTTCGGCAACCGTCAAAGTCATCGGCTTTTCGCACATCACATGAAAACCAGCCTCGAGCAAATCCTTAGCAATCGGATAATGCCAGTTATTCGGAACACATACCGCAACAAAATCCATCCGCTCACCTTCCGGCAGCAAAAGCTCCTTCTCGATCAGTTCCCGTGTCTGGTTAATATGTGCCGGGGTCGAGGCGCCGAACAGGACTGACTCGATATTCGGCAGGCTGCCGATGTATTCAATTGCCTCATCAGGTCGTATCGCACCGGCTGCCAGTACCTGCATGGCAATTGTCCGGAAACCACCCTTTTGCAGGGTTTCCTCGTAGGCTGTTTTTCCACCTGACATGCGGAAATCTGCCTTGTTGATCGAGGCGCAAACGATCGGGTTGTCGATACCCAGGTCCTGGAGTACCGGTACCATCGCCGGCATGTTCATGGTGATGAAGCCGGCTTCGGCATTGTAGCGCTCGGCTACATAGTCGGAGAATTCCTTGAAGAATTGTGTCATGCCCAGGCCGTAGAGCAGATCGGTGACGACGTTCTGCAGAAAAATGACCGGTGTGTTCAGTGAATGAAACATTTTCATCTCGGAATCGATTAGCAGCTTCATTGCCTCGTACATATCCTGCTTCAGCAGCATCTTGCTGCCCTTGGCGATCGAGCTGGTGATATTGCCGCCGGCGTATTTCTTGATGGTGCCGAGGATACCCAGTTCCGTCACCGCGTTGGCGTACTTGTGTGCATAGGGCATACACGGGTAGAACTTGAAGTCTTTATAGCGCTCGGGATTGGCGCGGAAATGGTCACATATATCCCACATGCGATCATAGGTGGTGCACATAAAGGTATTGATACCACTGTCATACACTGCATCCAGCACATTGATGATGGCCTGGGGATCCTTGAAGCGCATCATTTTTGCACGTGAGCGTTCCTCTGACAGGTGGTCGACACCGAAAAACTGGTTATCACCAAATATGACTTTATCCATGATTATTGTTCCTGCGAATTTGAGCGTATCTGCGCAACCATGGCATCGGTAGTTGCGGCTGAGGAAAACGAGTTGATATTGTCGGTCCTGCCTTCCTTGATGGCCTGGATGAAGTTGTCGACCTGTGCCGAGTACTCCTCGCCACGCAGAAAAAAATCAACCTTTTCTGTTGTATCGGTGATGTAGCGCGTGTTCCAGCCTTTCTCAAAATTGTACTTTTCATTATCCTGCTGGAGATAGATGCGGACCTCCGACTGGTCAACGAACAGCTTTCCCTTTTTGCCGAACAGGGTTACCTGCGTGGTCATCTTGCGGTAGGTCTCGTCACTCCAGTTGACCGAGATCTGCCCGCTCTTGCTGTCCTTGTACGTCAGGGTTGAATAGACGGCGTCATCGACACCTTTTGAAAAGATCGATTGCAGCACCGAGCCGGACGCCTTGTTTGCAGGGCCGACCAGGAATTCCGTGAGATTGACGATGTGCGAGGCATAGTCATACAGGCAGCCGCCGCCCTCGGTGGAGGAGGAGCGCCAGGTGCCGCCTTTTTCTTTCAGGACCACGGGTCCATATGCCTCGGCCAGATAGTGGTGGACCTCGCCTATAATGTTTTCATCCAGCAGCCGTTTCGCTTCACAGAATGATCCGACAAAACGGTTATGGTAGCCAACCTGGGTTACCAGGCCCTTGTCCGTTGCGAGTTTTGTCAGCCGGACGGAATCAGCCGGGTCCAGGCAGAACGGCTTTTCCACAAACAGGTGCAGGCCGAGCTCCAGCCCCTGTGTCGCCATGTCGGCATGGAAACGTGTCGGCGTGGCAATGAACAGGCAGTCCAGTTGCTTCTCCTTCAGCATCTTGTTGTGATCATCGAAGCATTCAAGCTGGCTGTACTTGCCGAGAAGAAAACGGTTGAATTTGGAGGTATCGCACACACCGACAAGGTTCACTTCCGGATGTGCGTTGAGGATGGCGCAGTGAGACAGGCCCATTTTTCCGAGGCCGATGATTCCAGCGTTGATCATGCTTGTATACCGTTATTTCAGTTGAAGTGTTGCGTGGCGTCCAGTGCTTTTCGGAGTGCTAGCTGCCCTGCATCGAGAGTATTGTTTCTTTTATCAATCCGTAGGCTTGTCTGCCCTTATCCAGTAGTTCCTGCCGTGGCTTGCTACGGGAGCCTTCGTCGTGCATGTATTCTAGCGCAAATTCCGGCGTCAGGTCAGGTTTGTGCACCATTTGTCCAAGTTTGATCAGATAACTGTCGACCTGCAGTATGTCCGAGCGGTAGACGGAAATCGTGGGTACGCCCAGTACAGCCAGTTCGCGGGTCATGGTGCCGCCGGCACCGATGAACAGGCGGCATTTTCCGGCGATGTCCGGTAGTGAGGCGGGCTTGTCCAGCACCTCGATGCTTGAAAATTCGGCCTGCTGGTAATGTTTTGCCTGGACGTCGCCACGGGGCAGCAGAACTACCCTGGCATGCTGTGAGAGTCCTTTTAGCAGCTTATCCAGGAAATTCAGGTCGCCCTTGTAATATTGAGCGGCCCACGGTTCTGGTCTGACATAAATAGTCTCGCGCTGTTGTTCGTCAGGTGTGTCCAGCTTGTCTTCATCTCGGCCAAGGTTCTGCAGATTCCAGAGGTATATGCCTTCCTTGACCCCCGGATACTGGATAATCTTCCTGTCGCGTCCGAACTGGCGATGCACTGCCTTCCTGTCCAGGAATTCGGGCACCATAATGGTGTTGGCACAGATGAACGAGGGAATATTGCCCATGGCGTGTTCATTATCGTTCATATAAAGCGATGGTATACCCAGCAGTCGCGCTGTAATCGGTGAGTGAAACGAGCTTTGTGATACGGCGACATCAATATTTTTGTTTTTCAGAAAGGATCTGAGTTGAGCAACCCGAATCGGGTATCCGAATAACTTGTAGAAGAGTTTTGCTCCATAGTGTTTTCCTACCACGGTATAGTCAAAACCCTGTAACTCGAGCAGGTCAATCGTATTGGCAAGTGGACGGCAGGTAATAACCACCTCATGGTCTTTCTCAAGATCACGAATCATCTCGGCAAACAGGTTGATATGCGGTGAGTTGGACAGGTCAAACCAGATTTTCATCACAGGTCCTGTAAGCCGGTAATCGGGGTTTGTGAATCATGGCTGGCTAACATGGACAGTGCATAGAACATCCAGGCCTGTGACCAGCGTATATACGGTATCTTGTTTGTCCAGTAACGCGTCTTCTGGTAATAAAAATAACCGTTTCCTGATTGCATGTTGTTTATCGCCCACAGGGCAATCTTCTTGACAAGATCCTGGCTGCGGTTATCGATTGCCGCCAGCTTTACACAGGTGACGATACCCTGTGCAGATGCATGTATATCAACCGGGTAAAGGGAGTCGTTGTAATACTTCGGACAGCCGTTTTCCAGCCATTAGTTTTCAAGGTAGTAGCCATACGCGCCCTTGAGCTGTGGCATCCATTCATGTTCTTGAGTGGCTTTTATCCCGTCATGCAGGGCGACCAGGTTGAATCCGGTATGAAAGTTGTCCACAAACTGGTGATGATGACGCTCTCCGTATGGCCAGGAGTAATCCGGTCTCAGGGCATTT
>DAOVVG010000302.1 GCA_030632175.1 Gammaproteobacteria bacterium | reverse complement strand
CCAGCCCATCCATGCAGTGGGATGCGCCCAGTTGCCGTGCCCAGTCCATGAAGGCGGTGGGTTTATCTCCGTACATCATGTCGTAACAACTGCTACCCGGTGTTATCACGCTGTCAGGCAGCGCCGGTACCTGCCCGGCAAGGCTGGCGGCCGTTGCATTAATGATGAGATCAAATGACTGGCCGGCGACGTCGTCCAGTCCGCAGCCCTCGGTATGTCCGAGTTCGCAGAACAGTCGGGCAAGCTCGATGGCTTTGTCTGCGGTGCGGTTGGCAATCACCAGCAAGGCCGGGTTTTCATTCAGCAGTGGTTCGATGACGCCACGTGCAGCACCGCCCGCACCCACCAGCAACAGCCGTTTGTTTTTTAATGTGGCGCCATGATTCTGCAGCAGATCCCGCACCAGCCCGGCACCATCGGTATTATCACCAAAATGCCGGCCGTTTTGATCGAGAATGAGTGTGTTAACCGCACCCGCGCGCTCGGCACGCTCACTGCGTGTGGTTGCCAGTGCCCAGGCTTCCTCCTTGAAGGGCACTGTGATATTCAGACCCTTGCCGCCGCGCTGCAGAAAGTCGGCAACGGCTTCTTTGAAGCTGTTTTTCTCGACCAGAACAGCCTCATAGAGGAGTTGCTGGCTTGTTTGCTCGGCAAACAGCGTGTGGATACGGGGTGACTTGCTGTGGGCAACAGGATTGCCCATGACGGCGTAGTGATCCATTAGCTTATGGCCTTCATAGCTCCTTCGCGGCGCAGTTTACAAAATTTATATTAGAAGACAAGCATTATTTCAGGAGAAAATCCCGCAACAACGGATGGCGATTAAACTAATGATTTAAGGTCTGCCGAATAGCCGGCGTCTTCATTGGTCGGCGCGCAGCCACTGTGCGGCTGATTTTGCAAAATACGTCAGGATGGCATCGGCGCCGGCACGTTTAAAGGACAAGAGCGATTCCATCACCACCGCCTGTTCATCCAACCAGCCATTTTGGGCGGCCGCCTTGAGCATGGCGTACTCCCCGCTTACCTGGTAGGCAAAGGTGGGAACGCCGAATTGATCCTTTACGCGCCTGACAATATCCAGGTAGGGCATGCCGGGTTTTACCATCACCATGTCGGCGCCCTCTTCCAGGTCCAGCGCGACTTCCCGCAATGCCTCGTTACTGTTGGCCGGGTCCATCTGGTAGCTGTATTTGTTACCGCCGGCTAGGTTGCCGGCAGAACCCACGGCATCGCGGAACGGGCCGTAAAAGCTTGAGGCATATTTTGCGGCATAGGCCAAAATGCGGGTATTGCGATGACCGGCCTGTTCCAGCGCGGTACGAATAGCACCGATGCGGCCATCCATCATATCCGAGGGTGCGACGATGTCGGCACCCGCGTGCGCGTGAGACAGGGCCTGCTTGACCAAAACCTCTACGGTTTCGTCATTCAGTACATAACCGTCCTGATCAATCAGGCCATCCTGTCCATGGGTGGTAAAGGGATCCAGTGCAACGTCGGTAATGACGCCCAGATCAGGCAGTGCCTGCTTGAGTGCGGCTACCGCACGCTGAGCCAGCCCTTCCGGGTTGAAGGCCTCGCGGGCATCCTCGGACTTGCTGCTTGCCGGTGTGACCGGAAACAGTGCAATGGCTGGAATTCCCAGCGCGTGAATGTCACGGGCTTCTTTCAGAAGCTCATCGATACTGAGGCGTTCCACGCCAGGCATGGAGGCAACCGCTTCGCGCTGTTGTTCGCCTTCCAGTACAAACACCGGGTAAATGAGATCGCTACAGGTGAGTTCGGTCTCACGCATCAGTCGACGGCTAAATTCATCATGCCGCATACGGCGCATGCGGGTGGCAGGAAAGCGGCTGTTTCCCGTTGGTGTATCAGTCACTGTTACAGCTCCTGGGGGAAGATGGTGCACAGTTTACCGTCCTTGGGAGCGGTATCAAATTACCATTTCGTCAGACGCGCGCGTAAGCTCTAGTGATGTCAATGTGTCAATTGAAACAACCTGTTAGCGAACCTGGGCAGGGTTGCGCTGTGACCGCGTTACTGCGCGTGCGGCGGCCGCTGCTGTCAGCATGGTATGGAACACCGCTGCCACGGGACAGGGTCGCACGCCTGCAGGTTGCCGCACAAGACGAGCTGCAGGCACGTTTGTGTAGCGGTACTCCCTGTTTTCAGTTGCATGTACTGCAGCTTGTTTGTCGGTTCCAGGGCCAGGCCGATGTCGGGCTGGCGTATGAAAAATTGCTGACAGCGGCGCAGGATGTATTTGAACAGGCGCTGCTGGAGCTGGTGTATGGCCAACTGCTGATCAGCTGTAAAAAGGCGGGTGCTCATCAGCACCTGGCTGACGGCTTTGTACTGGCTGCAGACTATCTGGCTTCAGCAGACTATTTTCAGCTGGTACGGCAACATGAGCTGCTGGCCTGCCTGCCGCTTTCTGAAACACCGTCATTGCCGCAGCCACTGGAGTCATTGCTGGCAGAGGCAGCCGTTATAAAGCAATTGCAGGGTGGTACAGGTGCGCAATTCGGGCATGCTCATCTGGATACGCTCGGGTAAGTAACAAATGGGACGGGCTGTTTCAGGGTATGGCCCGGGTTCATGAACATGCTCGTTGCTGTTTGCCGTTTTATCGCCGGTCAGCTGGCACGCCTGTGCGGTTTTGATGCCAGTCACCGACTGACGCTGGCGATTGAGACCGGCCTGCAAAATACGGGTCTGAGTGTGGCGCTGGTACGGGCGCATTTCGCGTCAGAGACCGCTTTGCCGGGTGCGTTGTTTGCCGTGTGGTGTATTTTGACAGCGGCGGGTGCCAGTTCCTGGCTACGCCAGCGCGGCTCCGCGAGATAGAAAAATTAAATAATAAAAACATAGAGTTATAATTATTCTGGCGTGTT
>DAOVVG010000171.1 GCA_030632175.1 Gammaproteobacteria bacterium | reverse complement strand
TCGAACGAATCCTTCTAAAACGCACCACCGCCGTTATGACCGTGTCCTCCACGCTGCGCGATATGTTAATCAGGCAGGGGTCGCCGGAGGACACTGTTTACGTCGTTCCCAATGCAATCGATGTGGACAAGATCCATGTGAGCGGAGATGTTTCGCAATTGCGAAATCGCTACGGCATTGGTTCTTCTACCGTGGTGGGTTTTGCCGGCTGGTTTGATGAGTGGGACCGCCTCGATATGCTGGTAAGCCTTGTCGGCAGGCTGAGGAAAAAGGACCTTGATGTCAAGGCCCTGCTTATTGGTGATGGTGCAGTGCTTGCGGAGATACGACGGCGGGTCAAGGCGGAGAAGCTGGAGGATGCTTTCGTTTTTACAGGCCCGGTCAAGCGGCAGGAAATCCATGATTACCTGTCATTGCTCGATATCGCGGTTATTTCCCATTCCAATAATTTTGGTTCACCAGTTGTCATGTTTGAATTCATGGCGTTAAAAATACCGATAGTGGCGGCTGCTGTGCCCCCGATCTGCGACGTGCTGACAAACGCTGAAACCGGGTGCCTGTTTGAACCGTTAAACGAGGCAGCGTACGAGCAGTGTCTTGCCGCGTTGCTGGAAAACCCGGACAAGGCGAAGTTGCTCGCCGAAAATGCCTTCAGGCTGGTTGCCAGCAAAAACACCTGGAAGAATAATGCCAGAACGATCATAGAGGCGATTGGATGAGCATGAATAGCGTGAGTAATTACCCGTGAATCTCTACCAGGACCTGTTCTTTCGTTCGCTGGATATGTTGCGCGGGCGTCAAACAATATCGAGGCTGAATTTTCTGCGGAAATCACAGCGCTGGCCGCATGAGCGCTTGCGTAAGTGGCAGCTCGACCGGCTCAATGCCCTGTTACAGCAGGCGCAAGCAAACTCCACGTTTTATGCAGAGCGGCTTGCAGATGTACGGCTGCCCTTCGAGCATCTGGATGAGATAGAGCAACTTCCTGTTTTGAGCAAGGATGATATCCGCAGCAATATGGACGCACTCAAGTGCAGTAACATACCCGAATCACGTTTTGTCATGAGCCGTACCGGTGGCTCTACCGGCGAACCGATCTTTTACTTTTGGGACAAGCGTGGCATGGACTGGAACCGCGCGAGTGTATACCGCAGCGCCGAATGGGCCGGTACTGCGCTGGGTGAAAAGACGGCGCAGATGTCAGGCTCGCACTATGACTATACGCAGGGTCAAAAGCTGATCACCCGTTTTATGTATTTTCTGCAAAGGTACAGGGACCTTCCCATGGGGGCGGTGACTAAAGCTTTACTCGAGGCCCACTGGAAGGAAATCAAGTCATTCAGGCCGACGGCTATCTGGGGTTATGCAAGTGCTATCGATTTACTGGCCGACTTTGTAGAGTCACACCACAACGCCGATGAGCGATCGTTTATCCGTGCGTTGATTACCAGTTCGGAAACGCTCAAGCCCGAACAGCGGCAGCGGATTAACCGGGTCTTTGGTGAGGGCAAGGTCTACGACCATTACGGCAGCCGTGAGTTCTACCTGGGTTCGGAATGTGCGCAGCATGATGGCTATCACCTGCATGCGGAAATTTTGTTGGTTGAGGTGGTTGATCAAGACCTCCATGCCATGCCTTCCGGTGAAACAGGCAGGATACTGGTTACAGACCTTTCCAATCACGCCTTTCCGTTTATTCGCTATGATATTGGTGACCTGGGTGTCATGGCGTCATACAGCGAATGCGGCTGCGGGGTCAATTTGCCACGGCTTCAGAGTGTCGAGGGCCGTATCTCCGACGTTATAGTGCTCAAGGACCGGGTCCTGACGGCGCCTAACTTTGCTACATTATTCAGTGACATGCCGGGTATCAAGGCCTACCAGATCCGGCAGGAACAGCTCGATGAGCTGAAGGTCGTCGTGGTGCCGGATGTTAACTACACGCAAGAGTTCGCGGACTACGTGATGGGGGCGATCAAGGAAATGGTTGGCGATTCCGCTCGGGTCGAACTGATCGAACAGGATGCAATCGAAGTGTCCGAATCCGGCAAGCGGCGTTTTATTGTGTCTGAAGTCAGTGGCAGCCGTTTCTAGAATCATTGGCATATGATTGGTAAATTCATCAAGGCCGGATTGAACCGCTGTTGCCCGTCAAAGGTACTGGTCAGGGGAGGCCGTCATGCAGGAAATACTATTGCGCTGACATTTGACGACGGCCCGCATCCAGAGCATACCCTGGAGATTCTCGAGATACTGGAACAGCGCTCGCTGAAGGCAACTTTTTTTCTGCAGGGCATGGAGGCAGAGCGTCACCCGGACCTGGTGAGGCGTATCGATCAGCAGGGACACCAGATTGCCAATCACGGTTATATCCATTGCCACACGGGCGAAGTGAACAGTAAGGAATATGTTGCCGGTATCCTGCGTGCACAGCAGGTTCTTGAAGGTATTGCCGGCAGGCCTGTTCCCCGTGTTTTCCGGCCGCCTTACGGTGCGACGAGTCTTGTTACTTTATGGAAGTTGCTCAAGCTGGGGTTCCAGTATGTATTCTGGTCAGTCGATAGTTGTGATTCTTTTGTCCAGCATCCGGATGAGCTGGTGGACAGCTTTGAAAAACAGCCTCTACGCCCGGGGGATATTTTATTGTTCCATGAAGATTATCGGCTGACTGTAGATGCCTTGCCGCGTATTCTTGATAGGCTGATGGCCGAAAAATATAATTTTGTTTCAGTGAGTGAACTGAACGCCGCAATAGCTGGATAATCTTGCTCATGAATAAGGTACCGGTCGCTCACATTGTGCTATCACTGGAAATCGGTGGCCTGGAGATGCTGGTTGCCCGCATGTCCTTGCAGATGCGTGCATCGGGATACCATCCGACCGTGTTTTGCCTGGATAGCAAAGGGGCCCTGGCTGACCAGCTTGAGGAAGCGGGTATCGAGGTTGTCTGTATGGAAAGGCGGGCAGGTCTGCTTGATTTTTCAGTACTGTGGCGTATGTCCCGCCTGTTACGGGAGCGGAACTTTTCCATTATCCACACCCATAATTTTGAAGCACTCCTGTATGGAAACCTGGCGGGATTGCTTGCAGGAGGTATGTATACGGTGCATACCCAACACGGTATTCTGGAGGGGTTTCGGGGTAAAAAACGTTTTCTGGCCCGCTTTCCGGGAATGTTAACTGACAGGGTTGTGGCCGTTTCCGATGAGGTCAATCACTTCGTAACGGATTCAGGCTGGTTCCCGAAAAGCAAGGTAGAAACGGTCCTCAATGGAATCGATACCGCACACTTTGTTCCCGACTCCGCAAAGCGCGCATTAAAAAGAGCCCAGCTCGGGATTGCTGCGAATACTCCGCTGTTAATCAGCGTTGCCCGGCTTGCACCGGTCAAGGACCATCGTACGCTGATCAGCGCATTTTCACAGGTCGCGCAGATACATAAAGATGCCGTTCTGTGGATCATTGGTGGCGGTCCGCTGGAGGAGGAATTAAGACAACAGATTGCTGACCTGGAACTTGCTGAACGGGTTCGTATGCTGGGAGAAATCCGCGATGTATGGGATTACCTGGTTGCCGCGGATATCTTCGTCCTGACATCCCTGTCGGAAGGGATATCAGTATCGCTGCTGGAGGCCATGGCCGTTGAACTGGTACCGGTAGTGACCGCAGTGGGAGGTAATATACAAATCATCCAGCATGGAAAAAATGGCTACCTCGTGGAACCTGAAGATGTTGAAGGTATCGCAAAGTGTCTTGATTCGCTGATTTCCAGTTTCCGGCAACATGCCGGTCCTGTTCTGGAAGCCAGGCGGACCGTGCAGGACCGCTTTGCCATGGAGCGCATGATCAGTACTTACGATCAGATCTATCGTGACGGAGTTGCAGGCAAGTAATGCAGGTAAACATCCCTTGGAATTAAAGGCCGTCCTCGTTGGTGAATTTCCGCCGCCGGCAGCGGGCATGGCAGTCCAGGCCGAATCCCTGATGCAGGGATTGCAGTCCCTGGGCGTTGCTGTTGTTCCGGTCAGGGTAAACCGGCATTTCCAGGACAGCTGGACGTTTGTCAATCGTCTGCGCGGTGTACGGGGGCTGTTGCGTTTTCTGGCTTTCCTGGTGGATACCCGGCAGTTTCGCAAGGTTGATCTCGTTCACGTGTTCAGTGCCTCCGGGCTGAACTATTACCTGTATTCAGTGCCCTCACTGTTAATTGCCCGTCTCGCAGGAAAACCCTGCATCATTCATTATCATGGCGGCGCGGCAGAGGAATTTTTCAAAGGCCGCAGAAAGTTGCTGGACTGGAGTATGCAGCGGGCAGCTACACTCGTTGTTCCGTCAGCCTACCTGGGTGATATATTCAAGCGTTTCGGATTTTCAGCGAGGATTATCCCCAATATTGCGGGCGTTGAACGCTTTCATTACCGGGAACGGGAGCAAGCGCCGCCTCATATTATTATGGCGCGTAACCTGACGGCGACCTATAACATCGAGTGCGGTGTGCGGGCCTTTGCGGAAATGGCCGGGGAATTCCCCGGGGCTACGCTGACTATTGCCGGGGACGGCCCCAGGCGCCATGAACTCGAACGCCTGGTTGAAGACCTGGATTTGCAGCGTGTCAGCTTCCTCGGCAATGTGCCGAATGAACAGATGCCACGGATATTCGAGCAGGCAAGCCTGTTGCTGAATACCTCCAATGTAGACAATATGCCGGGTTCTATTCTTGAAGCGTTTGCCAGCGGCCTTCCGGTGGTCAGTACCGCTGCCGGGGGTATCCCTTACCTGGTCAAGCAGGGGGAGACAGGGCTGCTGGCCCCGGTCAATGACCATCGTGCACTTGCGAAGCATCTGCTTGCCATCGCCAGGGACCAGGAAAAAGGCAGGCAACTGGCCCGGGCAGCCCTGGCCTGCGTTACGAATATGACGGCAAGCCGGATATGCCTGGACTGGAAGAACTACTATGAAGAAATACTGGAGACTATAGATTAATGCGCTATTCAGCTTACAAGCGGTTGGGCCGCTGCCTTGCGGCAGCCATTGTTTCGGTGATCCTGATGGCCGGGTGTTCTGCCGGCTGTTGTGAAAATGCAGTTATTGGCAGTGTGCCGGAAAATCCCTTCATGCAAAAAACGGATAAAACCGAATATTCGCCGGAAACATGTAAAGAGCAGCGGGTGTTGTGTGTCGATGATGAAAAAGGTCCTGCCAGGGAATACAAAAAAATACAGAAAGCAGTTGACCGTGCCAGGCCGGGTGACACCGTACTGGTATTTGACGGAACCTACCGGGGGTTCAGGGTTGCGCGCAGCGGTGAAAAAGAAAACCGGATCACTATTCGTGCAGCGGGCAGTAACGTTATATTGAATGACAGGGAGCCGGGTGGCAGCGGCGAGATTATTTATATTGAAAATTCCAGTTTTATAACCATTGACGGTTTCAGGATCGATGCCAGAAACAGCTTTGGTTATGGCATAGGGGCGCATGATGCGCGTTTTTACAGGCCCATGCTTGGCCTGGTAATCAGCAACAACGAGGTTTTCGGTGCGCCCTCAACAAACATATATCTTTCCCAGGTTGCTGATTCACTGATCGAGG
>DAOVVG010000271.1 GCA_030632175.1 Gammaproteobacteria bacterium | reverse complement strand
GCCTGCTGCTGTTGTGGGTCCACCGCATTATGCATCCGGTGACCCGGTTGATCTCGGATGCCGATGACCACATTGTCGCTATCCTGACATTTATTGTGATGCTCACCGGCTGCATGGCACTGATCGAGGAGTTCGAGGGCCTGCGGGTGTTGCACCGCTTCACTGTTGAACTATGGCTGGTGTACTTCCCCTTCAGCAGCCTGATGCATGCCTTTATGTTTATTCCCAGCCGCGCTTTTACCGGCGCCTGGTTTGGCCGCCGCGGGGTGAAGGCATGAACTGTCCGTGCACAGGGAGAGTAATACGATGAGTGATAATCTGGAACGCGGGCTTGATGCGATGCGGTCGCAGATGGATACCCGCGTTATGTCATACTTTTCCAGTTGTGTGCATTGCGGTATCTGTGCCGATTCCTGCCTGTTTTGTACCGAGACCGAGGATCCGCGCTATACCCCTATCTACAAGGCCGAGCCGCTACGCAAACTGTGGAAACGTGAATATACCTTCTGGGGGAAACTGGGCAGCAAGCTGGGTTTGTTAAAACCAATGACCGAGTCCGACCTTTCCGACTGGGAGGAACTGGTTTACGACGGTTGCACTATGTGCAGTCGCTGCAGCATGGTGTGCCCGGTGGGTATCGATATTGCCTACATGATCCGCAAGGTGAAGGAGGGGTTGGCCGCCGCCGGATTTTCACCGGAAGGGCTGGTCGAGGCTGGCAAACGTGCCGTAGAGATTGGCAGTCCCATGGGCGTCACGCTGAAGACACTGGAAGCAACTATCCGGGTGCAGGAAAAGGAAACCGGACTCAAGATGCCGATGGATGTGGAGGGTGCCGACTACCTGTGCCTGTTCTCTTCCGGCGAGATTGCCGGGTTTCCGGAATTCATTGGCTCACTTGCCAAAATATTCAAGGCCACCGGCGTTTCCTGGACGATCAGCAGTGATTATTTTGAGGCCACCAATACCGGTGTGCAGCTGGGTAACTCAAAGATGGCAGCGACGCTGGTGGAACGCGTTGTCAGCGCGGCTGAAAAACTGAAAGTGAAGCATGTCATCAGCCCCGAGTGTGGCCATGCCTACACCACGATTCGCTGGGATGCACCGAATTTCATCGGCAGGCCATTACCCTTCAAGGTCGTGCACATCATGGAATTGCTGGACGAGTTGCGGCGCGATGGTCGCCTGAAGACAGCAGGGGTTAGCAACGACAAGCTCAGTTATCACGATCCCTGTAATGCCGGGCGCCGTGGTGGTGTGTTGAACCAGCCGCGGGATCTGTTGGGTATGGTGGCACCGAATTTTACTGAACTCCCGGAGACGGGTGCCATGAACTGGTGCTGCGGCGGTGGCGGGGGTGTCAGTTCCAACGAACGTGCTGATGAGCTGCGCCTGAAAGTGTTTAGTGCAAAGAAACGTCAGCTGGATGCGGTCAAGCCTGATGGGCTGGTAACGGCCTGCTCAAATTGCCGGCATATGCTGGAAGACGGTCTGGAAGAGAACGATATGGAAGATATTGAGTTGCTCGGCATCACCGAGTTAATTGCTGATCACCTGGTCGAGGAGACCGCTTGACCCGATATCTGCTTGGGTAACTGCTCAGGGTTGACTGTCAGCGGCATTCCACTCGCCGCTGCGGCCGCCGGATTTGTGCAGCAGGCGTACATCCTCGATGACCATGCCACGATCCACCGCCTTGCACATATCATACATAGTAAGTGCAGCGACAGATGCCGCGGTCAGTGCTTCCATTTCAACGCCGGTCTGTCCTTTCAGCCGGCAGGCAGTGATGATGTGGGCACAGCTGTTTTCGCGGTCCAGTGTAATATCGACATCGATGCCGGTGAGCAATAACGGGTGACACATCGGGATGAGTTCGGCGCAACGCTTGGCAGCCTGGATGCCGGCAACCCGGGCGACGGCAATGACATCGCCTTTTTTGTGGCCACCGGTTTCGATAAGATGCAGGGTCTCCGCGGCCATGCGAACCCGGGCTTCGGCACGCGCCTCGCGCAGTGTCTCCTGCTTGTCGCCAACGTCGACCATGCGCGCATTGCCACTGGCATCGATATGGGTAAGTTTGCTCATGAACAATAATCTCTGTACATGAATGGAATATTGCGTATGCGACGGATTTTTGCAAATTTGATTGTTTTCTCACTGCTGCTTGCTGCACACACACAGGCGTCTGGCGGGCAGGTGTTGCGCATGGCGACCACCACCAGTACCGAAAACTCGGGCCTGTTCGCGGTCATTCAGCCGGTGTTCGAAAAGGCGCTGGATATCAAGGTCCACCTCATTGCAGTGGGTACCGGCAAGGCGCTGGAGCTGGGACGACGTGGAGATGTTGATGTCGTACTGGTACATGCGAGACCTGCCGAGGAAGCCTTTGTGCAGGCCGGCTATGGTGATGCCCGCCATGAAATCATGTACAACGATTTTGTTATCACAGGTCCGCCGACTGACCCGGCCGGGGTGCGCGGACTGCGCGATGCCGGCAAGGCATTGCAAAAGATTGCAGCAGCTGGCGCTGCTTTTGTCTCTCGCGGCGATGACTCGGGCACGCACAAAAAAGAACAGGCTCTCTGGCAACAGGCCGGACTTGAGCCGGCCGGACGCTGGTACCGGCAGGTGGGGCAGGGCATGGGCAAGACCCTGCAGATAGCCGGTGAAATGGACGCTTACACACTGGTTGATCGTGGCACCTGGCTGGCGTACCGGGCGAACAGTTCGCTGGAACTGTTGGTAGCCGGTGCTCCGGAGCTGAGAAACCCCTACGGAATCATTGCTGTGAGTTCAGCGCGCTATCCACAAGTCAATCATGACGCTGCCGAGCGCCTGATTCACTGGTTTGAGTCCGACGAGGCGCATGCGTTGATTGCCGGTTATCGTGTCGAAGGTGAACAGTTGTTCTACCCGGTTGGAGATTAGTTAATGGAAAGCCTGTCGGCGGCCACTGCTGAATCTTTCCGCCTGTTGTTCTCGGGCGATGCGGCCTTGTGGGTCATTATCTTTACCTCCTTCAGTGTTTCGGTACGGGCGATCCTGATCGCGGCACCGTTTGCCTTTCTGGTGGCTTTTCTGATGGCGCATCTGCGCTATCCCGGGCGGCGCACCATGATTGCGGGCTTCAGTGCGCTGCAGTCGATACCGGCGGTCGTGGTCGGGCTGACGGTTTACCTGGTGTTTTCCCGCAGCGGCCCACTCGGTGACCTGCAACTGCTGTTTACTCATTCATCGATGATCATCGGTCAGATCCTGCTGGCGTTTCCGCTACTGGTGGCGCTGAGCCATGCGGCCTTTCAGGCGGCCGACCGGCGTGTCTGGGAAACCTCGGTGACACTGGGTGCCCGGCCATCGCATGCGTTTTTCACCCTGCTGCACGAGATTCGTTTCGGCCTGATTGCTGCTTTTATTGCCGGTTTCGGGCGCATCATTGCCGAGGTTGGTTGTTCCATGATGGTCGGTGGCAACATACTTGGTTATACCCGCAATATTCCGACCGCCATTGCGCTGGAGACCACCAAGGGTGAGTTTTCCCAGGCGATTGCGCTGGGCATGGTGCT
>DAOVVG010000212.1 GCA_030632175.1 Gammaproteobacteria bacterium | reverse complement strand
CGGCTTGATAAGGATAGAATTCGCGATATTCTTTGCGATACCTTCACTGAAGATGGCTGTATTGGTAACAAACAGGTCATCACCAACCAGCTGTACCTTGTCACCCAGACGCTCTGTCAGTAATTTCCAGCCATCCCAGTCGCTCTCATCAAGACCGTCTTCAATGGTAATAATCGGATAGCGGTCCACCCAGTCTGCAAGGTATTCAGTAAATTCAGCCGCGGTGAATTCGCGGCCCTCGGACGCAAGCACATATTTGCCGTCGCGACAAAATTCGGAACTAGCCGCATCAAGACCGAGATAAATATCCTTACCGGCGGTAAAGCCCGCCTTTTCAATGGCTTCGAGAATCACTTCAATAGCCGCCTCGTTCGACGGCAGGTCAGGTGCGAAGCCACCCTCGTCACCGACAGCCGTATTCAGCCCGCGTGCATGCAGCACCTTTGCCAGCGCATGAAATACTTCCGTGCCGTAACGAACTGCCTCGCGCAAACTGCCCGCGCCGACTGGCAGAATCATGAACTCCTGCAGGTCCACGCTGTTATCCGCATGCGCACCACCGTTAATGATATTCATCATCGGTACCGGCATCTGAAAAGAATCACCCGTGCCCAGCGAACGGTACAGCCCGACGCCCTGTTCATGTGCAATGGCATGGGCATTGGCCAGCGAAACCGCCAGCAGTGCGTTGGCACCGAGCCGCCCCTTGTTGTCGGTACCGTCCAGCTCAATCATCAGGTGATCAAGCTCAGCCTGTGCGCTCGCATCCTTGCCCAGCACCGCATCACGGATCACGGTATTCACATGGTTAACTGCCTGACTGACACCCTTGCCGCCAAAACGCTTGCTGTCACCATCACGCAGCTCCACGGCTTCGCGTGAGCCGGTTGATGCCCCTGACGGAACCGCTGCACGGCCAACACTGCCGGAGCGCAGGGTGATCTCTGCCTCTACGGTCGGATTGCCACGTGAATCGATGATTTCACGCCCTTTTACCTCAGATATTTCTGACATCTTTTCTCCATTCTTCAATAGCTTGCTTAATACTTTACGAAACAGTTTTATTGTTGCATCAGTGCAATTTCCGGCAGATCCTGCGCCTTGATAGTGCGATCGATCTGTTTCAGGGTTGCCAGCAACGCCTGCATCTTATCCAGTGGCCAGGCATTGGGGCCATCACTGAGTGCCTTGGCAGGGTCCGGATGTGTCTCCATAAAAACACCCGAAACGCCGGCAGCGACGGCGGCACGCGCCAGCACCGGGACAAATTCACGCTGACCGCCGGAACAGCTTCCCTGGCCACCCGGCAACTGTACTGAATGCGTTGCGTCAAACACGACCGGTACACCGGTGTCACGCATCACCGCCAGTGAACGCATGTCCGACACCAGGTTGTTGTAACCGAAGGAAGCACCCCGCTCACACACCATGATTTGCTTATTACCGGTTGCCAGCGCCTTGTCAGACACATTCTTCATATCCCACGGTGACAGGAACTGACCCTTCTTGATATTGACCGGCTTGCCCTGTCTTGCAACGTTCTGGATAAAATTTGTTTGCCGACACAAAAAAGCCGGCGTTTGCAAAACATCCGCAACGGCTGCCACTTCATTCAGCGGTGTATCCTCGTGAACATCAGTCAACACCGGCACACCGATTTGTGTCTTCACTTTTTCGAGAATGGCCAGCCCCGCGTCCATACCGGGGCCACGGAAGCTTTCATGCGAAGAACGGTTGGCCTTGTCAAAGGACGATTTAAAAATAAACGGTATCTCAAGCGCTGCTGTCATTTCCTTGAGGGCACCAGCCGTCTCCAGTACAAGCTGTTCACTTTCAATGACACACGGACCGGCAATCAAAAACAACGGCTGGTCTATACCAACCTGGAAATTGCATAACTTCATAATTAATTATTCCGGTGAACCCGAATCAGGCATCTGCCTGAACAGCAGCCGGTTCAACACCCAGCTGACCTGACTTGCAGACCCTGGCAGCTTCGATAAAACCGGTGAACAGTGGATGTCCGTCGCGCGGTGAAGAGGTAAACTCGGGATGAAACTGGCAAGCGAAGAACCACGGATGTGAACTGATCTCCACAACCTCAACCAGCTTCCCGTCAATGGACAGGCCCGACATGACGAGGCCCTTTGCTGCGAGCTGTTCGCGGTACTGGTTATTGAATTCATAGCGGTGACGGTGTCGTTCCTCAATCACGTCCTTGCCATACAGCTGATGTGCGAGGCTGCCTGGAGCCAGGCGGCATTGCTGTCCGCCCAGTCGCATGGTGCCGCCCAGATCCGAATCTTCACTGCGCAACTCCTGCCCCCCATCGGCCCGTTGCCATTCCTCGATCAGCGCGATGACGGGGTGTACGGTTCCCTTGTCGAACTCAGTTGAGTGGGCATCCTTCAGACCGGCAACGTTACGCGCAAACTCAATGACCGCAACCTGCATGCCAAGGCAGATACCCAGATAGGGAATATTGTTTTCACGGGCATAGCGTACTGCACCAATCTTGCCCTCGACGCCGCGCTCGCCAAAACCACCCGGCACCAGTATCGCGTCGGCCCCTTCCAGAATGCCGGTACCGTGCTGTTCGATTTTTTCCGAGTCAACATACTTGATATTGACGTTGGTAAGCGTGTGAATCCCGGCATGAATCAAGGCTTCTGACAGGGATTTGTAGGACTCGGTCAGTTCTACATATTTGCCGACCATCGCAATGGTCACACTACCCTCGCGCCTTTCAGTATCGCGAACAACCTTCTGCCATTCGCTCAGGTCGGCCGGTCCGACATCAATATGCATTTTCTCGACAACGATGTTATCCAGTTGCTGGTCATGCAGCAGCAACGGTATCTTGTAGATACTGTCCACATCGACCGCAGAAATAACGGCGCGTTCTTCAACATTGGTAAACAGGGCCACCTTGCGACGCTCCGCCGGTGGTAACGGACGGTCCGCCCGGCAAAGCAGGATATCCGGCTGAATACCAATGGAGCGCAATTCCTTGACAGAATGCTGTGTGGGCTTGGTTTTAATCTCGCCGGATGCAGCAATATACGGCACCAGTGTCAGGTGCATGAAGAGTGCGCGGTCACGTCCCAGTTCGACACCCATCTGGCGAATCGACTCCAGGAATGGCAGCGATTCGATGTCACCCACCGTGCCGCCAATTTCAACCATGGCGATATCCGCATCGCCGGCACCCTTGCGGATACTCTTTTTGATCTCGTCTGTAATGTGGGGAATAACCTGTACCGTGGCACCCAGGTAATCACCACGCCGCTCGTTACGAATAACGCTCTCGTATATCTGTCCGGTAGTGAAGTTATTCGCCTTCGACATGGTGGTGCGAACGAAGCGTTCATAGTGACCCAGATCAAGATCCGTTTCCGCGCCGTCATGGGTGACGAACACCTCGCCGTGCTGAAACGGACTCATGGTACCAGGGTCAACGTTGATGTAGGGATCCAGCTTGAGCAGCGTCACCTTGAGGCCACGCGTTTCAAGCAGACTGCAGAGGGAGGCCGCTGCGATGCCCTTGCCCAATGAGGACACAACACCGCCGGTGATAAAGATATATCGGGTCATTTACTACCTGGAATTCGGGCGCGACACTATTGTCGCAAGACGGTTGTAAACGTTACCAGATTGGGGCGGTTAGCTCAATTACCCGATAGGGTTGATAGCGTAAATATCCGGCTTCAAACCGCCGCTTGCCGGTCTGGTAACCAGTTGATCGTAAAGCCCCGCTCGGCAGGGCCTGCCTGGAACGGTTCACACACCCACAGGCCGGCCACGGCAGCCAGCTGATCCTGAATATAGATCAGCGGAATACGCGAGCGTTCCCAGGGTGGAACCCCCTTCTCCTGGAAGAGTTTTTTCAGGCTGTGGTGATGACCTCGCCCGGCGGGCTGGCAACACTCTCCTCCCTGACGCCAGGCGACGCGCACCTGGCCTGCGGTGACAGTATCCGCGCGGATACCACAACCAGTCTCCGGGACCGCTGTCAGAACCCCGCCTGCCCGGGGCAATGCCAGCGGCTCAGCCAGCATCCAGTTGACCGCGCCGGTATAGCGCTGTTGTTCTGCCTGTGGCAACAAAAACAGTTCCCCGCGGAAACGACGCATTTCGAAACTGTCCCAACGTACACATGGTTCAGAATCACTGCGGCTACCGACCACGTCATTGAAAATGCGCGCGAGTACTGCTGTAGAGGGTGTCTTTCCGGACAGCTGCTTGATCCAGTGGCGCAAAATATTACGTTGACGCGCCGGCGGCAAGACGACAAGTCCCGCCAGTGACAGGGTCTTTTCCCCGCTGACCAGTGCCTGCAACTCCTGTCCGGCGAGGTCTTCAAGCAAGTGGGCTGCATCCGCACAGTGACCGGCACTGCGTGACAGGCTTGCAGCAACAGCAGGCCAGCGTTGCCGCAATACCGGCAACACCTGCTGGCGCAGGTAGTTGCGATCGAAGGCGATATCCGCGTTACTGGGATCCTCTATCCATGACAGCTTGTGTGCTAGCGCATACGCCCGTAATTCATCACGGCTTACACCAAGCAAGGGACGTACGTGCCAGCCAGCCCCGAGTGTTGTTACCCGCGGCATTGCCGCCAGCCCGCTCACCCCGCTGCCGCGTAACAGTTGCAGTAACAGGGTTTCCGCCTGGTCATCCTGATGCTGTGCGGTCAACAGGCAATCTTTCG
>DAOVVG010000153.1 GCA_030632175.1 Gammaproteobacteria bacterium | reverse complement strand
GATACTTACAGCCAACAACAGCCAATCTTTCTTCATAGGAAATTCCTTTTACCTTTGCTACATAACGGCAGGATTCCGGCATACTCCACCAGCCACGGCATAAGCAGGCATAACCCGGTTCATCTACCCTTACTACGCCTGTTTCTCCCTGATCTGTTTCACCCATCCAACCGGAAACATAAACCACCCTGGAAAATTGACACAGAAACGCCTAAATATTTTTGAACATTGGCTGGCAATGTTTATCTGACACAATAGCTTCCATATATAGAGACATGTGCGCCGATTCTCCATAACAACCGGCTATTACGCGGTTACATGTTTGTAACACACGTCAAAATACTCTAAATATTTCCAGTATGTTTATAACCCGAGGTTATCGGATAACGCCGGTCACGCCCGAAGGCCCGTTGCGTTATACGCACCCCCGGCGGTGCCTGTCGACGTTTGTATTCATTGCGATCAACCAGCCCGGCTACACGTTCCACGGTCACCGCATCAAAACCGGCAGCCACAATCTCTTCCACACTCTGGTCCTGTTCAATATAGCGTTCCAGGATCGGATCCAGCACTGCATAGTCCGGCAGGCTGTCAGCATCCTTCTGGTCCGGCGCCAGTTCAGCAGAAGGCGGCCGTTCCAGGACGCGCTGTGGAATCACTTGACCAATACCGTTGCGATATTCACACAAGCGATACACCAGTAACTTGGGCACATCCTTTATCGGCGCAAAACCGCCGGCCATATCGCCATAGAGCGTGGCATAACCGACAGACATTTCACTCTTGTTACCGGTTGTCAGCAGAATCTTGTGCTTCTTGTTGGAAATTGCCATCAGAATGATGCCGCGACAACGTGCCTGTATATTCTCTTCGGTCGTATCAGGCGGCAGTCCCGTGAAGGTCTCCTGTAGCACTGTCTGAAAACTGCTGAACGGCGCTTCAATCGGGATTTCATGATACTCAACGCCCAGTGCTTCGGCCTCGGCTCGCGCGTCTTCAATACTCATATCTACGGTATAGCGTGATGGCATCATCACCGCTTCAATCCGGTCTGCACCGATGGCATCCACAGCGATAGCCAGCGTCAGCGCAGAATCAACCCCGCCTGACAGCCCCAGCACCGCACCTGAAAAACGGTTCTTGTCGATATAGTCGCGAACACCCAGCACCAGTACCCGGTAAATAGCTGCCACCTCATCCTCATGCGGAGCACACTCCCCGGCCAGTGGTGTAACCGCCTTGCCTGCCACAAAATCCACTATAAATGATCCGGCCTCGCAGGCTGGTGCACGTTGTGTGACCTGCCCGTCCCGGTCAACAACAAATGACCCGCCGTCGAACACCAACTCGTCCTGCCCACCCACCAGATTCACATACATCATCGGTATACCGGTCTCGCGTGCCAGCCGGCCCAGCAACTGCTCACGCTGCTCGCGCTTGCCCGCGTGAAACGGGGACGCATTGATATTGACCAGTAGGCGGGCACCGGCAGCCGCAGTCTGGTGAATGGGGCCGGACTCCCAGGCGTCCTCGCACACAGTGATACCAACCGGCACGTCTTTGATAGTCACCACACAGGGTTGATCCCCCGCGGTGAAATAACGCTTTTCATCAAACACACTGTAGTTGGGCAGGTGTTGTTTACGATAGACAGTAACATCACCTTCCCGAAATACACCCGCCACATTAAACAATGCATCCTGCTGCTTGCAGGGATAACCGATTATGGCAGCAATACCGCTAATCTGTTGCCGCAGGTAGTCGACCGCCGCCTCTACATGCGCGATAAAATGCGGCCTGAATAACAGGTCTTCCGGCGGATAACCGGTCAGCGTCAACTCCGGGAAAACAATCAGGTCTGCCGCCAGCGTGTCACGTGCATGCACACACGCTTGCAGTACCCTGTGTGTATTTGAATTAATATCACCGACCAGAAAATCGGCTTGCGCCATCACAACACGTAAATCGGCCTGTGGTTTGCTGGTCATCGTGTCAAACCGGAAAGGTAAAAATTATAGCCCTGGAATCCATGATCACTAAAAAAATCGCAGGATGGGTAAAGCGGGGCGTACCCGTCCTGAGATTTTACCGATCATCTGATTCAGCCAGACATGGCCGCCTGCATACCCGCACCGATCTCGGCGGGCGAACGCACGACTTTTACACCGGCTGCCTCAAGCGCGCTGATCTTCGCTTCGGCTGTCCCCTGGCTGCCACTGATGATGGCGCCGGCATGTCCCATGCGTTTGCCGGGCGGCGCGGTGACACCGGCAATGTAGGCAACCACCGGCTTGCTGACATGTTGCCGGATGTAATCAGCCGCGAGTTCTTCGTCATTGCCGCCAATCTCGCCAATCATGACAATGCCGTGCGTATCGGCATCGGCCTCAAACAGTTTCAAACAATCAATAAAATCCATGCCGTGAATCGGGTCACCGCCGATACCAATACAGGTACTCTGGCCAAATCCACAACGGCTGGTCTGAAACACGGCTTCATACGTCAACGTCCCGGAACGCGACACAATGCCGATAGTCCCCGGGGTATGCATGGGGCCTGGCATGATGCCGATCTTGCAGGCACCCGGCGTGATCACGCCCGGGCAGTTGGGCCCTACCAGCAAGGAATCGGTATCCCGCAGAACGGCCTTGACGCGCAGCATGTCCAGCACGGGAATTCCTTCCGTGATGCACACAATCAGCCGGATACCGGCCGCGGCGGCTTCCAGAATGGCGTCCGCTGCAAAAGCGGCCGGCACATAAATCATGGTAGCGACGGCACCAGTTGCGTCAACCGCATCCTGCACCGTGTTAAAGACCGGCAGATCCAGATGTGTCTGGCCACCCTTGCCCGGGGTAACACCCCCCAGCAGGCGGGTGCCATATTCGAGCGCCTGGCGTGAATGAAAGGTACCCTGAGCGCCGGTAAATCCCTGGCAGATGACACCGCTCTGACTGTCGATCAGTACACTCATGCCTGCCGACCCTGTACGGCTGCCACCACCTTGTCAGCGGCTTCAGTCAAGTCACTCGCTGTCTCAACGGCAAGACTGGATTGCCCGATCATATCGAGCCCGGCTGCGGCATTGGTACCCTCCAGACGTACTACCACCGGCACTGTCACCGACACTTCCCTGATCGCCTGCAAAATACCCTCGGCAATCAGGTCACAGCGCACAATGCCGCCAAAGATATTCACCAGGATGGCTTCCACCCGGGGGTCTGAGAGAATCAGCTTGAAGGCCTCGGCCACTTTTTCGGCCGTTGCACCGCCGCCAACATCCAGAAAGTTGGCGGGCATACCACCATGCAACTTGATTAGATCCATGGTCGCCATCGCCAGACCGGCACCGTTGACCATGCAGGCAATGTTGCCATTCAAACGAATATAATTCAGGCCGTGCTGCGCCGCCGCATGTTCACGCTCATCTTCCTGACTCGCATCATGCAGCTCCGCCAGTTGTGGATGACGAAACAACGCATTGTCATCCAGATCAACCTTTGCATCCAGCGCTACCAGTTCACCGGATTCAGTGACAACCAGCGGATTAATTTCCAGCAGGCCGGCATCAACATCCAGCATAAGGCGGTAGGCGGCCTGCAACAGTTTAGAGAAGCTGCCAATTTGCTTGCCCGACAGACCCAATGCAAACGCAAGGTTCCGGCATTGATAACCCTGCAGACCCACCGCCGGATTGACAGTCTCGGTGACAATGGCTGCCGGGTCACTGGCTGCCACCTCCTCGATATTCATGCCGCCCGACTTTGATGCCATCAGACCGATACGCTCCCGGGTACGGTCCACCAGCATTCCAAAATAGATTTCACGGGCAATGGGAACCGTTTGTTCCACCAGCACACTGTTAACAGGCAGGCCTTCGGCATCCGTCTGTGGCGTTACCAACCGCGAACCCAGCAGGGTACGCACCGTTTCATCAAGGCCCTTTATATCCTCTACCAGCTTGACGCCACCCCCCTTGCCCCGCCCGCCGGCATGGACCTGCGCCTTGACCACCCAGGCAGATCCGGTCAATGCAGCAGCCAGCCCGGAGGCCTCATCAGCCGATTCAAGCAACCGGCCTTCCGGTACCGGGATGCCGTATTCCGAAAACAGCTGCTTCGCCTGATATTCATGAAGGTGCATGGCGTGAGTGTGTCAAACTTCGGTAGTTATTATCAAGTCATTCATCCAGGCACCTGCCGGCGGCCGGAATTGACGGAAAGATGCGCCATGAGCTGCAAACATTAAACGATGGAGAATCGTGACATGCTGATCGGCCGCAGTTAGGGTAATATCCATTGAAATGCCTGCCAATCACTAACATACATCACAGTCCTCCATGCGCACCCTTGTTATCATCATTGTCCTGGCCCTGATCGTCATGATCGCAAAACGACTGTGGCAAAAGCCGCGGCCACCGGCGAACCCCGGCCGCCAGCCCGGGAAAATGGTGCAATGTGCAAACTGCGGAATTTACATACCCGAGCAGGAAGCACTCAGCCGTGGCGACCGGTTTTACTGCTCACAGGCCCATCTCGACGAGGACATACACAACACATCGTGACCCCTCCTGCATACACAGCAGGCCAGCGGTAGCTGCAGGCTCTGCCAATGAAAGACTTTTATGAAGACAGATTCCCCAACCAGGAAGCCCTGGATGCGCTGACCTGGAAACCGCTGCGTCTGCTGAGCTTTTACCGGGTTATCCTCGCCGGCCTGCTGGCCGTGCTGTTTTTCAGCCTGTCTGACAGCACCACGCTCGGCATCCAGAACACCACCGTCTACAAACTGACCGCCATCAGCTACCTGCTGTTCGGTGTGCTGGCCGGTTTTGCCGCCCGCCTGCGAAAACCCGGCTACGAGCTACAGACGGTCATCCAGATACTGGTCGATATAATCGCCATTACGCTGCTCATGTATGCCAGTGGCGGTCCGGCCAGCGGTCTTGGCATCCTGCTGGTTATCTCGGTTGCAACCGGCAGCATCCTGCTGCCCGGCCGGATGGCGTTTCTGTTTGCCGCTATAGCCAGCATGGCCATCATGGGAGAGCAAATTTACAGTTCACTGATCCTTGATTCGTCCAGACCTGCCGGCTATACACAAGCTGGACTGCTGGGACTGGCGTTATTTGCAACAGCCGGGATCGCCTACCTGCTGGTACGGCGCATCAAGGAAACCGAAGCGCTGGCTTTGCGCCGCGGTATCGACATCGACAATCTCGCCAAGCTGAACGCCCTCATCGTGCAGCGGCTGCAGACTGGCATCATTGTCACAGACCACGAACACCGTATCCGGCTTATCAATGACACCGCGCTGAAATTATTGAATAAACCAGATGCCGGGGCCGGTGAACCGCTTGAAACCTTTTCGCCTGGTCTTTATAAAAGACTGGAAGCATGGCGCTCATCACCGGATGTAGAACCTTCGCTGCTAACCGCCGAGGCAGCCGGCCCAAAACTGCTGACGCACTTTACCTTGCTGGGGACATCAGAGGGACTGGGCTCACTCATCTTCCTGGAAGACACCGCCACCATGTCGAAACAGGCCCAGCAGATAAAGCTGGCTTCTCTGGGTCGTCTCACTGCGAGTATTGCGCATGAAATCAGGAATCCGCTGGGTGCCATCGGCCATGCGACACAATTACTCGATGAATCCAATGCGCTGGATGAAAGTGATCGACGACTGATCACCATCATTGGCAATCACACGCAGCGGGTAAATACCGTGGTCGAAAATGTCCTGCAGCTGTCACGACCCGGTACCTCCCTGCCGCAACAGATAACCCTGCAGAACTGGCTGGAAAAGTTTGTCAGTGAATTTGCGCACAGCGGTAGTTGCCAGCCGAACCAGATCAGCTTTTCCGTGCAACCGCAAGATATAGAAGTCCACAGCGACCCGAGCCTGCTGCACCAGGTTGCCTGGAATCTGTGCCAGAATGCTGTCCATCACGCTGCAGAGGACCCGGCCACCCTAAGGATCAAGCTGGTCGGCAAACGCCTGGCCTCTTCAGAAAGGCCCTGTCTTGATATCATAGACAACGGCGCCGGTATCGACCCGGAACTGGCAGAAGAGATTTTTGAGCCGTTTTTCACCACCAAAAGCAG
>DAOVVG010000294.1 GCA_030632175.1 Gammaproteobacteria bacterium | reverse complement strand
CCGTAGGCGCGGATCGCTCTGCGATCCATCGCGCACGAGATGCGCTCCTACAGGTGTATCTATTGGTGTAGGAGCGGACCCCGTCCGCGATATTTGCCGGTTGGTTTCTGCAGGAGCGGCTTGTAGCCGCGAACATACTCGCCCACCACGACAGGGACATCTTCCACAGGCGCGGATCGCTTTGCGATCCATCGCGCACGAGATGCGCTCCTACAGGTGTCTATTTTGGTGCAGGAGCGCCTTGCAGGCGCGAACCACAAAACAACACCCAATAAAACCCAACCCGCCATTTTTCAGCGTCATTCAGGTTCTGTTCAGGAACACCTGCCTATATTGATCCTCACGAACACTAATCCTCAAAAAACAGGCCGTGAAGGCATCGAGGTGAATCATGAGGTCAATAATTGCAAGGAGGGTCTCCCAATGAAGACTGCAACGTTCAGTGCCCGGAAAGCTACACAGCGCTTTATCAAACAACTGTTGACCGGCTGCCTGCTGCTGCCGGTGGCCGCTTATGCAGGCTCGACTGCACCAACCATCAAGTTGTTTCCGACGACCGTACTGGAAGAAATCAAGCATACCGGCAATGTCGCCGCGGAGATGGAATCCGGATTGCAGGCCGTCATCAGCCAGCTGGATGAACAGCAGAAGCTTTACCTGGATAGCAAGTGCGAAGGTAACGAGGGTGATCCCGGTTGCGAACGCATTGCCAGGCAACTCGGCAAAAGTTATCTCGAAATGCTGAACGTAATGGCGGACAAGCTGCCGGAGATGGAAACTGCGGTGAACGCCACCTCTTCCAGTCTCGAGAAGCGCATTCGCAAGGAACTGGGTCAGAAAAAAACCTCCTGGACCCTGCAGGAACTGTTGATAGGCGCAGAGTCCGGTAGCTCGGCCACTGCCAGTCAACCATCCCTGCGCGGGCGGTCCGGCATGCGGCTCAGTGATCGCTTTAGTCAATACTACAAGCTGGTGGCGCGCTCCAGTGGCAAGACCAATTCCTCGCTGGCCGTGATTGCCTCGGATATCTATCTCGATATGCAGGAGACCTCCAGTCTGATCGCGCGTACCCGGGAAGAGATCAGTCGTGCAACCCTGATGGAACAGCTTAATCAGTCTTTCGGCACCATTACCCCGGAAATGCAGGAGGTGGTGGCCGGCGTCAAGGCCATTCTGTTCGGTGAAGAACTGGATGTTGTTCCGATGGCCATCCAGCCCGTTGGGCCGGCCGATGCCGGTTTTGAAAGTGCCCTGCAAATGTGACCGCAACTGAACTGGAGAATCGTTATGAAACCCGCAATGAAAAACAATTTGACCGCACTCGTGACTGCAGTGGCCATCACCACCTCGCTGGCGGCCTGCAGCAGCAATCCCACCCAGGCGACTGCCTGCAGCCTGCCGCAAGGACCGAACCTGGAACGCGCCATCAGTGCCGCCCGCTTTGACCTGGAAACCGGTTGTGAACATGAGTTCGATGGCTACTTCCAGCGCCTGCTCGCGATCGCAGAAGGCGATCCGAAGAAGGAGAACAAGGCCAGCTTTAGCGACTTCCTGCTGTGGGCAAACGATGCCGGCCTGTTGAGCAAGCGCCAGGCACGGGAAACCTATAATCGTTACTTTGGTATCAAGTACGTGTCCCTGATCAGCGATTACAGCGTCTGTGCACAGACCTGTCCGAACCAGTCCGATGTCATGCGTGACATGAACCGGGAACTGGCCGACAAGGAACAGGGCTTGCTCAAGATCAGTGCCGACCGGCTCAACTACACCCGTGCCAGCAACCTCTACCAGGAGACCGAACTGGTACTGGAGGCCACCTGCGAGGCCTGTGGGCCGGTTGAGTAAGCGGCAATGTTACAGCTGAAGCAGCGCGGCTTTTTCAACGGCCTGTTGCTGGGCATGACGCTCAGTTTCATTGCCGGCGTAGTGGTGTTGTATCTGCTGACAGTGCTCGAAATCATCTCAATAGACGTGCTTGAAGTGCCGCAGATTCAGGGGCTGTTTGAATGGAGTCGGCGCAACCTCGGATTATCAATACTGCCGTTCGGCATCACCCTCGGACTGTACGTCCATAGCCTGCGGGCGTTGCGACAGCGGCTTGACGACAACCGGCCACTGGATGAGATCAGCCAGCTCGAGCATCTGAATGATGTGTGGACCAGTCTGTTCTTTGGTATCGGCGTGATCTGGACCGCGATCGGGATGCGCAGTGCCCTGTTGTATGCCCTCGGTGATGCGGATGTGGCTGCACAAACCGGTGCCTATGCCGTGCTGCAACGCCTGGTGGAAGGCGGCATTCTGACCGCACTGACAACCACCATTGTGGGTGGCGTGGGCGGCTACGTGATGCGGGTGACCAAGAGTTCACTGTTGGGTGCCCGGCTGAGTCGCTATTACGAGTCACAGGAACAACACCACGCCAGTCGTATTGAAGCGTTGCTCAGCGATATACGCGAGGCTATCAACGGTACCGGCGCACGCGGCAGCGCTGCCCTGGTATTACGGGGAGAACACTGATGCGGCGGCGCCGCTATGCAAGGTTGCCGCCTGCATCCGGTGCAGCGGGAGGGGATACCGATGCCCTGCAAACGGATGTCATGCGCTTTATGTCAATCATCGGCCTGTGCCTGATGGCGGTGTTTGCGCTGGTGCAGAATATTCCGCTGCAGCAGCAGGGCAAGCCTGCCGAGTCCGCCGGGTCTTTGCAGGCGGCAAGGATACGGCAGGACATCAAGGCGCAGCAGCAACAGCTGCGAGAACTGCAAGCCGGGTTGCAGGCACTGCAATCCGAAAAGAACCGCACGCAACAGATATTGACGGTTGCGCAACAACAGCTTGAACAGCTTGCCGGGCAAACACAACAGACACGCGAGCAACGTGACCGGCTGGAGGCACAATTGCAAAACCTGGAGCAGCAGCTTGAGCAGGGACGCCAGCTACTGACTGATATCGAACAGGCCTCAATGCAGAAACAACAGAATCTTGCCGAACTCCGTGAGCGACTGGTGAACACGCAGCTGCAGCTGGATCACAGCCGTAAGGCAATCGAAGCACTCGAGCAGCGCTCGCGGCAGCAAGCT
>DAOVVG010000108.1 GCA_030632175.1 Gammaproteobacteria bacterium | reverse complement strand
GTAAAGACAAATCGGTATGACACATCTTTTCCAGCGCAGCTTCTTTTGTTATTCCAGGGTAACTCATATCATTATCCTTACCGCCTTAATTGTAGAATAATCAGATAAATCCAGGCGACAACTATCCTGACAGAGAGGGAAATCGGCCGGAAGCAGACCTAGGGACTGATTCTAAATAAGATTTCTCTAAAAGACATGACCCTTTTCGGACGTTCAGACTACACCGACTCATGGATCGTCTGTGTCAATGCCGCCCGTCTCGTGGATCTTTTGGTTGGGCGGCTCGATGGTCTGAGTACATACAGCACTGTTGTTGATCTCAATCAATGCAACAAGGTCTGACCCTGGTGACAATGCCCGTGCATAAAGTACTCCCGCCCTATTCGAAAATTACACGTTTTATACAAACCATGACTGATTTCTGTGATAAAACACCGCTATTCCCCCGCCTGCTGTCAATGCCCCTTGCCATCATCCCGGACAGGGTACACAGCAAGGCCGTCGTTACCGTACTTAACAGGGTTTTTGCCGATGCTTTGCGGGATAGTGAAATGGACTTCCTGCAAGGCCACACCGTGCGCATCCATGTGCGGGACATGCAACTGACTTTTTGCATCACCTTGCAACAGGGCGGGCTGGTGGCCAGTCAGGTTAAGAATATGCCGGATCTGTCCATTACCGGTACCTTGCACGCATTTCTACTGCTTGCCGCGCGCTGTGAGGACACCGATACCCTGTTTTTTCAGCGCCGGTTACAGATGGAAGGCGACACGGAGCTGGGGCTGGAAGTCAAGAATTTCCTGGATGGGCTGGATGTGGATTCACTCTGGCTGCACAGGCAAGTGAGCAGCATGGCGCAGAAAGCCCTGCCGCTCTATGAACGTATCTTCAGTTAACGTACTTGCCAACCAGGCTGTCGACCCCTTTATTCAATATATATTCCCTGAATTCCGTTTCACTGCATCCGGGCTACGTGTCAGTAATACGCTGATAATAGCGCAGTCGGTAAAGTTGCCTGGTGTGTTTTTCATCGTTGTTAAACCCGGAACGATCATGCAGGACATTGTTGCTGATCAGACCCTGACCAGGTTGTAGAGTGGCGAGATAGATATAGGGTGAAGATGAACCCAGAAAATCCTCCAGGGTCTTGATCGCAGAGCGAGTGAGCGGATCCGGGGACCATTCAATGCTACGGGTGCGCGCGGTATAACGCATGTGCAGGCTGCCATCCTCCAGTACCGAGAATACCGGGCCACTACGCGCAGGCCGGATTTCCTTGCCGTCCAGGATATTGGGTGGAATGGTCATGGCATCCGGTTTCATCAGTGCACGTATATAGTCCGGGTCGCTATCCCGCAGGTGTATGTAGGCGATTTCATGATCGAGCAGTGCATTCTCACCACCGCTGGCGGCCGGTGATACGCAATGTAGTTGCAGTCCCCTGATCTGCTGTTCCAGTGTGTTGTAGTAGCCGTCGGTGTGCCAGTGAATCAGTCGGTTGGTATAGGGAATGTAGCCGCCACGCCACTCGCCCTCAACGACCTTCAGTGCCGTTATGCCATCATCATCGGCACCCATGTTGCAGTCCAGTTTGGTTAGTCCAAACTGCTTGCCGAGTGATTTGGGTATCGCCTTGTCCGGGTCGCTGCCGGTGGGGCCGGCATAGATGGCCATGTTGGTCTTGAGGCAGCGTGCGTGGAGGGCCTCGGATTCCGCGCCCGTCAGCTGGTGTGGATTTTTTATTTCGACGATGAGGTCTTCGACCCGCTCGGGATATTGTTCCAGCTTGTGTTCACGCCACGCCTGGTAGGCCGTGTCGTCATCGAGATTGAACGGGTTGTTCAATTCATATTTCAATGCAGACATTATGTTGCTCCGAATTACAATTTTGTAGCCCGGATAGAGTGATACTGAATCCGGGAGGTTTTGCATAAATATTCCCCGGATTACGGCCTGCGGCCTTCATCCGGGCTACATGGTTATTCAGGTGATTCCCAGTTCATCCCACATGGCATCAACCCGCTGTATTACTTCATCCGACATGCTGATGGGCCGGCCCCAGAGTCGGCTGGATTCCGCCGGCCACTTGTTGGTGGCGTCAAATCCGATTTTCGATCCGAGTCCGGAGACCGGGCTGGCAAAGTCGAGATAGTCGATGGGTGTGTTTTCTACCAGCACACTGTCGCGCACCGGGTCCATGCGGGTGCTGATCGCCCAGATCACCTCGCTCCAGTTACGCACATTGATGTCATCATCGGTCACGATGACAAACTTTGTGTAGGCAAACTGGCGCAGGTAGGACCACACTCCGAACATGATGCGCCGGGCATGTCCCGGGTAAGCTTTTTTTATGCTGACCACTGCTATCCGGTAGGAGCATGCCTCCGGCGGCAGGTAGAAATCGACAATCTCCGGGAACTGTTTCTGCAGCAGCGGGATAAAGACTTCATTGAGCGCCATGGACATCACGGAAGGCTCATCAAAGGGTGCGCGGCCCATGTAGGTACCCGGGTAAATCGGATCGTTGCGGTGCGTGATGCGTTCGATGGTAAACACCGGAAACTTTTCCACGCTGTTGTAGTAACCAGTATGGTCGCCAAACGGGCCTTCTTCAGCTTCCTCGCCCGGCTCTATAAACCCCTCGAAGACGAATTCGGCGGTAGCCGGCACCTGCAAGTCGTGTAGTTGGCAGGGGGTAACCTCGGTCTTGGCACCGCGCAGCAGGCCAGCGAACTGGTATTCCGACAGGGTGTCCGGAATGGGAGTGACGGCTGCCAGTGTCGTGGCAGGGTCAGCACCCAGCGCCACGGCCACCGGAAAACGCTTGCCAGGATGTTTCTCCTGCCACTCACGAAAATCTATGGCGCCGCCACGATGCGGCAGCCAGCGCATAATCACCTTGTTGCGGTCAATCACCTGCTGCCGGTAGACGCCGAGGTTCTGGCGTTTCTTGCAGGGTCCTTTGGTGATGACCAATCCCCAGGTAATCAGTGGACCGGCATCCCCCGGCCAGCAGGTCTGGATGGGTAGCGTTGACAGGTCCACGTCAGGGCCTTCAAAAATGTTCTCCTGGCAGGGTGCGCGCCTTACCTCGCGCGGATTAATGTCCCGCAGTTTCCTGAAGGCCGGTAGTTTCTCAAGCAGACCTCCCAGGCCGTCGGGTATTTCGGGGGCCTTGAGGAAGGCCAGCACCTTGCCCACCTCGCGTAGTGCCTCTGCATTTTCTGCACCCATGGCCATGGCGACACGTTCCGTTGTGCCAAACAGGTTGCCCAGTAACGGGATCGAGTTGCCTTTCGGCCGGGTGAACAGCAGGGCAGGACCACCTGCCTTAAGGGTGCGATAACAGATTTCTGTTATCTCCAGGGCAGGATCGATAACCTGGTTGATGCGTTTCAGTTCACCTCTGGCCTCCAGTTTGCGGAGGAAATCACGCAGATCGCCGAATTTCATGACAGGGACTCCTGTACTGCGAGTTCCTGCCGGGAATCCATGCCGGCGTCTCCGTACCAGTAACCATTACACGGACCGACCGGCATGAAGCCGGCCAGTTCTGCTGCTGCTTCATCCGTGTCGCAGTTTTTATGCAGACAGTGATGAAAGATACGGATAATGGAATCCGTGTGCGCCGATTGAGGACTGACGCGCAGTACATCCACTCCGAGTTGCCTGAGATTTTCAAGTTCACTAACCAGGTTGAGGGTTCGCGCCGACTGGGTCTGGATGCCATTCAATACCAGGAACGGCTCATTCTCGCGGGTGGACATCAGCATGCCGTCAGGATAATCCAGGCAGCGGAACTGGCAGTCGTCCTTGGGCAGGTTATGTGCACGGGCGGTAAAGCAGCGTGCTGAATACGCAAGCGGCAGACGTCCAAAGACCAGCACCTCTGTTTCAATATCATCGGGGCGATTGGCCTGTATGTCTGCAAGTGTATCGCGCGAGAGTTCCACCGGCAGTGTCCAGCGTTTCAGGCCCAGACCTGCCAGTACAAACAGGCTGCCTGAATTATAGATATTGACGGCCGGGCCGGTGACAAACGCCCGCTTGCCTGACAGAAATTGCACTGCCGACATGTCATTGGCCTCGACCAGGAAGTCCTGTTGTTCGCACAGGCGCTTCAGACTGCCCAGCTCGGAGCCCGCTTCCAGCAGGGTAAGTGTGGATAACACCACTTCCTTGCCAGCGGCTTGCAGCTGTGCTGCCAGTTTCAGCCATTCCGCGTGTTTCAGTGAGCGGCGTTTAGAACACACGGTCTCGCCAAGGTAAACGATATCTACTGGCGTATCGGATATCTGCTTATAAAAATTGAGCAATGTTTCCCGTGCCCAGTAGTAGGGCACGGGGCCGAGCGAGAGTTTTGGGATATTGTTTTTCACGAGGCGCCTGTTGTTATTGCCATGGCCGGTGGTAGGCGCCCAGTGTTGTCTGGCTGCCTTCGGAAACTTTAGCTAGTTCTGTCAGCCAGTTTTCCTGCGGTTGGTAGCTGGCCGGATCACCTGCACAGGCATCCAGTGCCGCACGCCATACCTGCGCTACACGGGCAACGTAGGCCGGGCTGCGCTGTCGGCCTTCAATCTTGATGGCCTCAATGCCCATGGCCTGCAGTTCCGGCAGTAGCGCAAGGGTGTTCAGACTGGTTGGCTCTTCAATGGCGTAGTAGGTGTTTCCGCAGGCCTGAAAGCGGCCCTTGCACAGGGTCGGGTAGCCGGCCGGTTCATCCTTTTCATAACGGTCAATCAGCACTCCGTTGAGCCTGGTCTCCATGCCGGCGTCCGTCTCCTGCCATTGAACTGCGTTGGCGGGTGAGCAGGCACCAAAGGTGTTCGGCGAACGGCCGGTCACATAGGAAGATAGCAGACAGCGGCCTTCCACCATGACACACAGGCTGCCGAAGCCGAACACTTCCAGTGGGACCGGGCTGTGTTCTGCGACCTGTCTGACCTGGTTGAGCGAGAGTACGCGCGGCAATACAGCGCGCCGGATATTGAAATGTTCGTGATAAAAGCGGATCGCTGCATCGTTGGTGGCAGAGCCCTGCACCGAAAGATGCAGGCGCAGTTTCGGCCACTTTTTTGTTGCGTAATCCATAACGCCGATGTCAGCCAGTATCAGTGCATTGATACCAAGTCCGGCGGCCTTATCCACAGCTGCCTGCCAGCGTGGCCAGCCGGAGGGCTGCGGGTAGGTGTTGATGGCAACGAATACTTTTACACCGTTTGCGTGCGCATACTTAATGCCATCGATTGCCCGCTTGTCGTTAAAGTTAAGTCCTGCGAAGTGGCGCGCATTGGTATCGTCGCGAAAGCCGATATAAACGGCATCTGCACCATTATCGACGGCGGCTTTTAAAGAAGGCAGGTTGCCGGCGGGGCAGACGAGTTCCATTGTAGTGGTTCCTTGCAGTCAGTTGTGGTCCGGGAGGAGTTGTTTGTCAGGTGTAACCTGTGCAACGCATCGGTAATGCGATTCAATACCAGCCATTTCTTTGAACACCAGTCAGGTGCAAGCAGTAACCGTGGTGCTGCCGTAGCAGTTACCCGGTGGAAGATGACTTCAGGCGGTGTGTGGCGGATTAGGTCTGTTGCAATTTCTATATACTCATCCAGCAGCAGCGGTTGATATTCTCCGCGTCGCCACTCATTGGCCAGCTGTGTACCCTTTACAACGTGCAGCGGATGAAGTTTCAATCCATCTACGCCAAGTTCCAGTATGCGCTCCAGGGTAACTTTACAGTGTTGTTTCGTTTCTCCCGGCAGGCCGATGATGAGATGTGTGCAAATCTGCAAACCCCGCTTGCGAGCTTCAAGGATCGCTGTTTTATATTCGGAAAAACCATGCCCGCGGTTAACTCGCCTGAGTGATTCATCAAAAGAGGATTGCAGTCCCAGCTCCAGCCAGATTTCGTTGCCTTGCTGCTGATATTCGGCAAGCAGGTCCAAAACCGGGATGGGTGCGCAATCGGGGCGTGTTCCCACGGCAAGTCCAATCACGTCAGGTTCGGCCAGTGCCTGGTCATAGAGTTGTCTGAGCTGGCCAATGTCCGCGTAGGTATTCGTGTAGGCCTGGAAGTAGGCCAGGTATTTCCTTGCCCCGGTACGCTTGCGAATGACCCGCCGGCCAGCAGCAATTTGCTCAATGACCCCCGGAGGCTGACGTCCGTTGGGACTAAATGACACGTTATTGCAGAAAGTGCAGCCACCCCGTCCCTTGCTGCCATCGATGTTGGGGCAGGTGAAGTTGGCATCGATGGCGATCTTGTGCACGCGTTCACCATAACGATGCAGCATCGCTTGTCCAAAGGTATTGACGTACTTTGAAAGATTCACAGGTCAGGGATGCAGCTGTATTTTCTTGTAGTCATGGGTGGTATCCAGTGCTGATGATCACGGTTTTTCAACCGTTTTACCCGAGGGACAAGTTATCTGGATGTCCCGGGAGTCCGGCGCTGTTCTTATATACTAACTAGTCACTCACCTGGCATTGACTTAGGTCAAGTGTTGACCGGAGACTCAGCTCAGCTGAACTTCAGCCTCACGGCATCCGGTGTTAATCTGGACGAAGAGGAGCAAATATTATTTATAATCATTCTCACATGGCGGCATTACTTGCTGTAATGATGTGGATAGCTGGTCCGGCTGACGCTGACATCAGTCCTGATGCGGAGGCTGCCTATTACTCGGGCTCCATTAGTGCTTCATTGAACCAACGGTTCTTCGAAGCTATACAGGGAAAGGCTGTTAAACGTTTGATTATTACCTCGGATGGTGGCGAGGTAGAGGCAGGCATTGCATTGGGGTTGTGGGTTTCCGATAACAATCTCAACATTGAGGTCCCGGAGTATTGCCTGTCATCCTGTGCCAACTATGTCTTTCCGGCGGGGCACCATAAAGTCATCGGGGAAGGTGCGGTCGTTGCCTGGCATGGTAATTACAATCACTTGAAGCAGACCGGTCTTTGGACAGATGAAATAGCCGTCAGAATGGAACGCTATGGCGAGGACGCTGCAACTGCGAGAGCACATGTGCGTGAGGAAGTGGACCGACTGGCAGACCTGGAGCGCGATTTCTTCGCGCGTATCCGTGTTAATGAATACCTTTTCTGGATCGGGAAGGTGTCACCCTATAATGCTCCCAATTACTACTTCCTCTCCACGCAGGACATGGCACGGTTCGGTGTTACGCATGTACAGACCCCTTCAGGTTACGAAAATACGGACGTCTCTGGTTTTGACGATCACATCATGTATATCAAGCTGAGGGAACCAGAACACTAAACCGCCAGATTCGTGAGTTGTTTTCCATTGTAGTGAAGGTCCGGTATTGGCTGCGGACCTTTAGTCTAAGCAAGGATGTAGAACACTGCAGGTCGGATTAGCGAAAGTTTATCCGCTGCCGGTATTATTTCTTGGCGCCCGGTGCCTGGAAACCGTCCGGAACAGCACCCATGTCGCCTTCCTGAAAGAGAAATCCGACCATGTGTTTTTCAATCAGGTCGACACTGCCGGTGTCTGCGGTGTTCAGGCCATTCTCGTTAATGATCATGGTCAAACGTTCCAGCCACTGGTTCCAGCCTTCTGCAGAGACGTTTTCATAGATGAGCTCACCCAGTGAACCCGGATGCGGGAGATTATCTAGTCCTTCCGCCTCGCGTTTGAGCACTACACAGTTAACGATACGACTCATCAGAATTTACC
>DAOVVG010000073.1 GCA_030632175.1 Gammaproteobacteria bacterium | reverse complement strand
CAACTACAGATTAACTGCATAAATAGATATTCGTAATGCGCCCGATTGCCCTGTTTACTACATTATTGCTTCTGGCATTTGCCAGCCTGTTATTCAGCCTGGCAAGCGGCAGTGTTGCCGTCTCCTGGCAAGAGCTGCTGGCAGTATTTACCCACTCTGGTACTGGCAATGATCTGGCCGGACAGGTAGTGATGGAGTTACGCTGGCCGCGAACCATGGCAGCCTTTACAACCGGCGCACTGCTGGCACTGGCAGGTGGGTTAATGCAGGTGTTGTTACGCAACCCGCTGGCGGACCCCTATGTGCTGGGTGTCTCCGGCGGTGCCGCAACCGGTGCCCTGCTGGCAATGCTGGCCGGTCTCGGCAGTATCTGGTTACACAGCGCCGCCTTCAGTGGCGCACTGCTTTCCATGCTGCTGGTGTTCGGGCTGTCTCACGGCAGTGGCAGCTGGACTACCAGTCGCCTGTTACTGACCGGCATCGTTATCGCAGCCGGCTGGGGCGCCGTCATAGGTCTGTTACTGGCGATCAGCCCGGAACAGGGACTGCGCGGCATGCTGTTCTGGCTGATGGGTGACCTCTCCAACACACCCCTTCCGACAAGCAGCTTTCCGGTGCTGATTATCGGACTGGTAGCCGCTATTGGCATCGGCCGCTCACTGAACATTCTGGCCCATGGTGAACAAACCGCTGGCGCACTGGGTATAAACGTCAAGGCATTACGCAGCTTCATTTACCTGCTGGCATCGCTGTTAACGGCAACTGCCGTAACACTGGCTGGCAGTATCGGCTTTGTCGGTCTGATTGTTCCACACATGTTGCGCCTGCTCGGCATGCGCGATAATCGCCTGTTGCTGCCGGCTGCAGTATTACTGGGCGGTAGCCTGCTGGTTGTTGCAGACACGCTTGCGCGTACAGTACTGGCTCCCCGACAGCTTCCGGTCGGCATACTGACTGCACTGGTCGGTGTTCCACTATTCCTGGTGCTGTTGCACCATAGCCGCAGCCTGCATGGCGAGGAGCGCTGAACGGTCATGTCATTGCTGGCAACACAGGCACTGCACATTACCATCGGTAAAACGACGGTCTGCAGCGACCTTGAAATAACCATCAACAGTGGTGAGCGCTGGTGTGTTCTGGGGCGCAATGGCACCGGTAAAACAACACTACTGCACACGCTTGCCGGATTGCGTCCCCCGGATGCTGGCAACATCACATTGAACGACCAGCCACTGTCTCATTTATCACGCAAGTCGGTCGCACAACATCTTGGACTGCTGTTCCAGGACCATACTGACGCCTTCCCCGCCAGTGTCCTGGAAACCGTACTGACCGGCCGCCACCCGTGGCTCGGACCTTTGCAATGGGAAAGTAACCAGGACCTTGTCATTGCGAAAAATGCACTGCACGCGGTTGACCTGTGCAACATGGAAGAACGCATGGTGAATACCCTGTCAGGCGGTGAACGAAGACGCGCGGGCATTGCCTGCCTGCTGACACAGGAACCGCAGCTGCTACTGCTCGACGAGCCAACCAACCATCTCGACATTCATCACCAGATAAGCATGCTGAACCTGCTGCAGGAACACATTACACAGAATGGAAAAGCACTGCTGCTGGTCATGCATGATCTAAACCTTGCAGTGCGTTACTGCAACCGGTTCCTGCTGTTATTTGGTGATGGCGAAACAGTACAGGGTACTGCCGAAACTGTGCTGACACAGACAAACCTGGAACGCCTGTATCAACACCCGCTACTGGCAGTAGCGGGCCCGCATGGTACGGTCTGGCTACCGCAGTAGCTCGCAGCCGAGGCCGGTAGTGAATATATTTATTGAAGGCCCCTGTTGGGCCGGCCAGTGGACGGAGATCGTTGCCGACGCCTTGCAACAGGCAGGACACACTGTTGCTGTTAGCTACCATAACCGGAAAACCCTGCATGACCGCCTTGCTCTGGCCGGCAAGACCCTGCTGACGGGTGAAAACAGAAAGACAACCTGGGCTGAGCGCCACAGAATACAGCTGCTGGAGGCAATGTCTCATGATCAGTGGGATATCCTGCTCAGCATCCAGGGTACGGTGGACCAGCAAACGCTACAGCAATGCCGCCAACACTCACCCGGCCTGAAAGTTTTCTTCTGGTGGGGCGACATCCTCACGGACCAGGCACGGACACGTATCAGCCAGGCCGCCGAATTCTCGGAGCAATTGCTGATTTCCGGCAAAGGGAATTTCGATACACTCAGCCCTGTCTACCAGAGACAACTACGCTACTTCCCGTTCGGTGTATCACGCCGGTTTCATACTGTTAGCAATATCTCTGCACCTGACCGGAAACGATTTTCAGCCGAGCTTGCCTTTGTCGGCACCTGTTACCCGGAACGCTGTGAACTGATCCGTTACCTGAACACACAACTCGACGTCCCGGTAAGCGTCTGGGGGCGTGGCTGGCGACACTGCAAGGGCATTCGAAGTCACGGCGCACTGTCACTCGCCGACAGTCTGAAAGTGCATGCCTGCTCAAAAGTCTCCCTTAACCTGCATCATGCAAACACCAACAACGGCTTTAACATGAAGTTTTACGAGATACCGGCGGCCGGCGGTTTTCAAATCTGTGACTGGCAACCTCTGCTGGATGAAACCATGCTGGGTCGACAAACGATCGCGTGCCGGTCATTTGCGGAGTTCGCCGAAAAAACCAGCTACTACCTCGCACATGAACAAGAGCGTCAGCAGGTCGTCGCAGCAACCTCAAAAACTGTTTTTACAACAGCGGATTACACGTCAAGGCTTGCCGGGCTTTTTAACCATACATCCTGATCATCCGGCATACGTACCTCCCCGTCATTGCAAAATTTCTTGTTGCAGGAACGGCATCAGCACCCGCATGAAAACGGGCGGTGTAAAAACCCTGCTGCAGGAGCGGACCTTGTCCGCGATTGTGTTGATTCGGCAGTGATCGCGCACGAGATGCGCTCCTGCAGGCTGGTGTCAGCACCTGTATAAAGCCGAGCAGTGTAAAAATCCTGTTGTAGGAGCGGAACTTGTCCGCGATTGTGTTGATTTGGCAGTGATCGCGCACGAGTATGTAGGTTGGGTAAAGGAACAAAGTGACGTACCCGACAGCATTCTGAATAAGGCCGTTTGTTGGGTACGCTACGCTTTACCCAACCTACAGAAGCTTTTACAACTCCCTCTATAGCAGAAAAACCTGCAGTTACAGACTTCCCTTGACACCTGCCGACGCTCGCCTTAGAGTGCCTCCTCCTTTGTTTCAGGTGTCCCACGGACTGTCGTCCACGGGATTAAACGGGAAGCCGGTGCGTCACTGTAGTGACAATCCCGGCGCTGCCCCCGCAACGGTAAGCGAGCCAAAGGTGAATCAATATGCCACTGCGCACTGCGCGGGAAGGTGATTCACCCGGATAACGACCCACTCGCGAGCCCGGAGACCGGCCTGAACGTTTGTGACCGTATTGCGGAGGGCAATGCAGGCAGATAGCTTGTTCTCTCTGTCATTCTCCTTCCGTAACTGACCGGACTACAGCACGGGGTCGTGCTGAAGCATGGAGAATATGATGAAAACCCGTTTTACATTTTTTTTGACAGCAGCCCTTGTAGTGACTGTCACCAGCGCCTTTGCAGAGACCGAACAATCAGAAAATATCCTGGTTACCGCAACACGCCTTGATCCGGATAACAGCAAGGCCCGCGGTAATACCACCATCATCACCGCGGCTGATATTGAAAACAGTACTGCCCGCACCCTGCCCGAATTACTGAGCCGGGAAGCCGGTGTACTGACCCGCAGCCTGTTCGGCAATAATGCGACGGCGGCCTCGGTCGATATACGCGGATTTGGCGCTACCGCCACACAAAACACGCTGATTCTGCTCGACGGACGTCGCCTGAACGATGTCGATCTTTCCAGCGTGGACTTCAGCGTCATTCCCCTGCAAAGCATCGAACGTATAGAAATTACCCGCAACAGCGGTGCAGTACTCTACGGTGACGGAGCCGTTGGCGGTGCCATCAACATCATTACCCGGCAACCGGAAATGGCGGGCACCTCCGCCTTTATCAAGGCCGGCGCAGGCAACCTGGACACACAGCAGCTGGATGCGCAAATCAGTCACAATACCGGGCCGCTGTCAGTCTTCCTTGGCGCGCACGGTGTCAGCAGCGATGGCTATCGTGATAATAACAAGCTGGACCAGAAGAGCCTGAACACGGATATTCGCTATACCCATAACAACAACCAGTTCTTCCTGAAGTCCCGCTGGTTCGATCAGGACATGGACCTGCCGGGTGAGCGCAATGTCAATCCGGGCCTGGGCATCAACCAGCTACGCAGCAACCGCAAGGGAACCAATACGCCCCGGGATTATGCTGATCAGGATGGCTACAGCATCAACCCGGGGGTCACCCATTACTGGGATAATGGCACCGAGGCCGTCATTGATTTCGGTTACCGCAAGAAAAACCAGAAATCCTTATTTGACGACTATGATTTTGGCGGCCTGTTTGCCAACTACCTGGACACCGATCTGGACACCTGGTCATTCACACCGCGTGTCATCACACCCCACCAGGTGTTTGACAGGCCGGCGCAGACAACTGCCGGCATAGACTATTACGATAGCGACTATGATTCAGACCGGTCCCTGAACAAAAGCACTGACAACCAGCCTATCCACCGCCTGCATATTGACCAGAAATCAACCGCCGTCTACGCAGACACGACCATCGCAACAACGCCCGATATCACTGTCAACCTCGGCGCCCGTCTGCAATGGGTAAAACTGGACGCCAAAGACAAGTTCGATCCTGATGCGCCTGGTGCCGGGGACGCCTTTGAAAGCGGCGCGCCGGATTACGATGACAGTGAACGTGTGCACATGCTGGAAGCGGGCATCGAAAAGCAGTTCACCCCCGGTACCGCCGCCTATATGAAATGGACCCGCAGTGCGCGGGTCACCACCGTGGACGAATTGTTCGAGTTTGACCCGAGCAGTTTTACCCGTGTGTTTTCACCGCTGGACCCGCAAATCAGCAACGGCTTCGATATCGGCACCCACTACCGGGTGGACAGGGCCGCCTTTACCATCAATGCCTATTACATGCGGCTCAAGGATGAAATCCATTTCAACCCGGTTACCTTCGAGAACGTCAACCTTGACCCGACCCGGCGCTATGGCCTGGAACTGAGTGGCAACTACGATATCAGCGATCGCCTGAGACTGCAGGGAAGTTACACCTACATGCGCTCCAAATTCCGTGAGGGGCCCTTTAGCGGAAAAAATGTGCCGCTGGTGCCGGAAAATACTGCCAGCCTGGCAGGCACCTGGAAGCAGTCACCGGCGACAAACCTCACCGTTGCAGCCAACTTCGTTGACAATAAATACTTTGACAATGACCAGTCCAACACCTTTGCAGAGAAGATTCCCTCCTACTACACAATCGATGCAAAAATAAGCCATCGTTACCGGGGATTCCGAATGACAGCGGAGGTCAATAATATTTTCGAGGAAAAGGCCTACGATTACGGGGTCAGCAGCACTTTCAGTCCTGGCGTATACAATGCCTATCCATTACCGGAAAGGACTATACTGTTCACTGTATCAAAAGACTTTGGTAACTGGCATTGATCAGTCATAACATCAAATGGTTTCTGGGCCTGTCAGTTGCCGTGCATACTGCAGCGCTGGTTTCCTGGTCACCATCCGAACACGCACCCGGCCATTCCGGCCAGGTCCTGTTGCTGGCTGTTAGCAACCGTACCGGTGAGGCCGTTGTGCAGCAGCAAGACCTGACTGCCAGTCACTCACAGTCCGCCCCGGAGCAAACACGCCTGCGGCAACCGGCTGCACCGCTACCCGAGAACACTGCGGCACCCGTCAGGCAACAATCGGTCGAGCCCCCGGCTGTACGCCCCCCGGTTGAAGCGCCAGCGCTTGCACAGGAGCACACTGAGCGTAGCTGGCACCCGGCACCCGCCACGCAGGCTGCCAGCACCACCCTTTCACGCGAGCAACAGGAGCAGCACTTGCGTGCCAGCGTGATGGACTTTATCACCCAACGATTAAGCTACCCTGCCATCGCCCGTCGCAAGGGCTGGCAAGGCGTGGTTAAACTGGAATTGCATATTGAACCGGATGGCCTGATATCTGATCTGCATATCGACGAGACATCCGGTTATGCAGTACTGGACGAAGCAGCATTACAGTCGCTGCAACTGGCCAACATCCCGAACGCAGCGCAATGGTTACACGGTGAAACTGCAAACATCATCATTCCTGTCGAATACCGGTTAATCGACGGCTGACATGGGCAACCGTCTCTCGAAAATCTATACGCGTACCGGTGACGACGGCAGCACCGGACTTGGCGATGGCACACGCGTCGACAAGGACAGTCTGCGTGTTGAAGCCATGGGTGCAGTTGACGAACTCAATACCACCATCGGTATGCTGCTATGTCACAATCTGCCGGATACATCACAGTCCGCACTGACGAACATCCAGCACTCACTGTTTGATATCGGCGGTGAAATTTGTATTCCGGGAAGCGCAGTTATTACAGCAGACAGGGTAGACACGCTGGAACAACTGCTGGACTCATTGAATGCAGACCTCGCACCACTAAAAGAATTTATCCTGCCTGGCGGCAGCCCTGCTGCAGCTGCCTGTCACCAGGCGCGCGCCGTCTGTCGGCGTGCAGAACGGCGCACCCACAGCCTGGCAAAGGCAGAGAACATCAATCCTGTCTCCATAAAATACCTGAATCGTCTGTCCGACCTGTTGTTCGTGATGGCAAGACACATCAACAAGACTGCCGGCATGCCGGATGTTTTCTGGAAACACGATCGCAGCAAATAACCATACCCGGCAAGTAATATTCCCTGTAGGAGCGGACCGTGTCCGCGATTACGGTATATAAAAAACCATCGCGGACACGGTCCGCTCCTACATGCGTACAGCATCCAGCAATATACACAGGCGTTCCGCCCCGTCCAGAATACGCGGGCTGTGTCGAACCAGCTGCTCACGTTGCATGGCATACACATGACCCTGTTTCACTGCCGACAATTTCGGCCAGCGCTGCCATGCCGCCAGTAACGGCGAATCGTTTGCGTCAGCGGCGATAACAATCACATCAGGATTGGCCTGCAACACGGCCTCAATGTCTATTTGCGGCGCCAGTGTGGGCAATGTGTTAAAGACATTTTCTCCGCCACACAAACGCACCACGTCACTGAATAAATGTTCCCCGTTCAGGGTCATCAGCGGTTGGTCCCATATCTGGTAAAACACACTGACCTTCGGACGTGACGAATATTTATCACGCAACTCTATATAACGATGATTAAAGCTGTCCGCCTGTGCAGCGGCCACTGACTCGGTACCTGCAAGACGGCCAAGCCGCTGCAATGTTGCCGGCACATCCTGCAGCCGTCGCGGCTCGGAAAAAAACACAGTTACGCCGAGTGACTGCAGGCGCTCCACCTGTCCACGCGGGTTACCACTCTGCCAGGCCACCACCAGATCCGGTTGCAGCGCAATAATGGCCTCAAGGTCAAGACCACCCCCGCCACCCACCTGCGCAAGTGAACGTGCAGATTCCGGATAATCACTGAATTCTGTGACACCAACCACCGCCCCACCCGCCCCGGCGGCAAACAGTAATTCGGTGACATGCGGGGCGAGGCTGACGATGCGTTGCGCGGGCTTCTCGAGAATAACCGGCTGCCCGGCATCATCCATGACCCTTATTTCAGCCGATGCCGGCAGCAACAACATCCCTAACAGGGCGAAGATGCAGAACCTGGTGACATTGCTGTTCGCGACAACTGCAGCCTGCAGCATCCCTGTACACTTTCCATTAATCATTCGCGCTATAATCCCGCGTCCGGTCAACAGACACAAGCAGGAATCCTGACAATGAAATCACCCGTCATTCTTATCGGCATTGGCGAAATGGGCAGCGTCTTTGCACGCGGCCTGCTGCGCAGCGGACACCCGGTCTACCCGGTTACTCGTGATAAAGACCTGACTGAAGCGGCAAAACAGTTACCGTCACCGGAGCTGGTCGTGGTCGCCGTTGCCGAAAATGACCTGCATGCGGTACTGGAAGAAATCCCGCCTGCCTGGCAACAACGTCTGTGCCTGCTACAGAACGAACTGCTGCCGGGCGACTGGCAACAGTATGGCTTCATCAAGCCAACAATCATCTCCGTCTGGTTCGAGAAAAAGAAAGGTCAGGACGTCAAGGTACTGATCCCCTCCCCGGCATATGGCCCCGCTGCTGAACTGCTCAAAACCAGCCTCGGCAGCCTCGGCATACCGGTGCGCATACTGGCCGATGAAAGTGAATTACTGTTTGAGCTGGTTCTCAAGAACGTCTATATCGTCACAACCAACTGCGCCGGCCTGGTGGCCGGCGGTAGCGTCAGTGAACTCTGGGAAAACCATCGCGAACTGGCGCAGACGATTGCACACGAAGTCATACAGATACAGGCAGCGCTCACCGGCGAAACCTTTCAGCCGGAAGCCCTGATCGCCGGAATGCTGACCGCCTTTGAGGGTGATCCCGACCATGGCTGCATGGGTCGCAGCGCACCCGCCCGTCTGGCACGTGCCCTGCAACAGGCTGATGCTGCCGGACTGGCGATACCCCGGCTCCGGGAAATCGCGGCCAGCCAGAAATCCTGACCCGGATCCTTGCCGGAATGGTGCAGCGAAACAACTGCACGTGATTTGTTAAATTACCCTATGACCACAACCACGCGGCGCCACGCACCCCGCTGTCATCACCGTGTTCCGCCATCTCCAGCCGGGTATCCACACGATCCGAAAAGACATACTCACCCCACCTTGACGGGACATCTTCATACAGTGACCTGCAATTAGAAACCCCGCCACCCATCACAATGACATCCGGGTCGATAATATTGATCACGCTGGCCAGTGCACGTGCCATTCTGTCCGTGTAGCGTTGCATCGTGGCAACGGCCTGCGCCTCACCCAACCCGGCACTGCCCGCGATCGCATTTGCCTTCATCGCCACCCCGTGAACCCGCTGATAATCCCGCGCCAGGCCCGGGCCGGACAACCATGTTTCAATACAGCCAGAGCGGCCACAATAACAGTCAGGACCGGGCAGTTCTTCCGGCTGCGGCCACGGTAGTGGATTGTGTCCCCACTCGCCGGTAATCCCATTGGGGCCCAAGACCAGCGCCTGGTTTACCACCAGACCACCCCCGGTACCGGTACCGATGATGACACCAAAGACCACAGCCGCACCGGCAGCGGCCCCGTCCGT
>DAOVVG010000138.1 GCA_030632175.1 Gammaproteobacteria bacterium | reverse complement strand
TATTCGTCTGCATGAAATGCGCTGGCATAAAAGAGGGCTTAAAGGCGCATTCCCAAACGAAGCAATCATTGACTTTCATAAACGCCTTGTCATCGCATGCCATCCTGAAAATCAAGTTGAACTACTCAGGATATCAACACCGGAAACGGTGATAGGCTATTTCTATAATTTCCTGTATGACGGCCACGTTTACCAGTACTGTTCAGGGTTTGACTATTCCAACCCCAGGCTCAACCCCGGCCTGCTGTGTGAATACCTGGCGATCGAACGCTACCTGTCAAGGGGCGCCCTGAGGTATGATTTACTTGCAGGTGATTCCGCACATAAACGGCGCCTTGCCACTCACTGCTACCAGTTCACCTGGGCTGTATTGCAACGCAAGAAATTGCGTTTTCGTGCAGAAGATGCGTTACGCACCGCCAAACATTTTTTTATTCCCCCGGAAAATCACCCCTGAGCCTGGTCTGGCTGCGCCAGTGAACAGATAGTACCTGCAAGGGCGTCCTTACTGTCGCCGGTAAAGAACAGCTTCCCGAACAATTCCGTCGAAAATAAATTCCATCTTGTTTCCTGATCGAGTCCATCCAGCAGCTGCTGCATACCATCGTGCCTGATTCCAAGCGTCTGTTCCAGAAAACCGTCCTTGTAAAACTCCTGGTCTAGCCGCAGGTATCTTTCAGGCGTTACAGGAAACCCCATTTTCTTTCTTTTTATGATCGCGTCCGGCACCAGGCCCTGCGCAGATTTCCGCACCACCGTTTTATTCCTGGTCAGCGGGTTACCCCCCAGCATTTTCAACAGTGTGGCAGGATGCTTGAACTTAAGCGGCAGGTTAGCTGCAAAGCGGACAATATTATTTTCAAGAAACGGAATCCGGCTTTCAAGGGCATGCATCATGCCCATCCTGTCATTCCTTTGCAGCAGTGAATTCAGATGCGCCTTCATGTAGCCCGATGCATCAACAAGTGCTTCACGTTCAACCCGGCCAGTCACAAATGAATAGGCATCTTCAGCGCGCCTCATCCATTGCTCAGCGACTCCGCGTGTCGCCAATGGCTCGGTGATGCTGCGGGAAAACTCCGCTGGCGACAGTTTTTTCAATATGGAAACACCCTTACCGAGCAAGGGGGTGTCTTCCGACACCATGTACTTCAACTTGTTTCTGATAATTTGCTTGGATGCGAGGCCATAGCCGATAAACAATTCATCCGCGCCCTCACCCGTCAACAACACCTTGATACCGTCTTCATGTGCCCTTTTCGCAACCAGCTGGAACGGGACGTCATTGGGATGGTAGGCAGATGGCGCTTCGTGGGACCAGGTCGTATTGACAAGTTGCGCGGTATATTGGTCCGGTGTCATTGCTGCCGTCACCAGTGGACAATTCAAATAATCCGCCATCGCCTGTGCATATTGTTTTTCGCTTTGCTCGCCAATAATATCCGCGTGATACAGCGACAGGCCGGAGCAGTAATTTGCCGCCAGTGAAGAAATCAATGATGAATCGATACCACCGCTCGCCAGCGTAGCGAGTGGCGCATCCGATATCGAATGAATCCTCACACTCTCTGTCATCAATTCCCTGAATTGAGCAGCCACGTCATCCATGGACGCATTTTTATACTCATTGAAACGTGCTTCGTCTATGAGCCCGAAAAGACTAAAATATTCTTTCTGGTCCAGATCAGGATTATCCACCTTGATGCGCAGATAGTGACCGGGGTTAAGCGCATAAATACCTGCAAAGACCGTGTAGGGTTCCCAGCTTGTGCCGCCGTTGAGAATTTCATAGAGCACGGGCAAATCAGGTTGTGCCGTGCCCGTAAAGGGCAATAGCGCCTTTATTTCGGAGGCAAACAGAAGCCGGTTTTCGTGCAGGGTATAGTAAAGCGGCTTGATCCCCGTCCGGTCTCTTGCCAACCAGAGTTCACGCTTTTTGGCATCCCAGAAGGCGAAAGCGAACATCCCGTTCAGCATCTGCAGCGTTTCTTCAACGCCGAAGTGGCTACAGGCCTTGAGCAATACCTCCGTATCACCGCTTGACTGGATCTCAACCCCCGCGGCCTTTAATGTTTTCCTGATATCCTGAAAATTATAGATCTCACCGTTATAACTGATACAGGTATCGGCCTGCTTATCAAGCATCGGCTGATGCGCCGACTCACTCAGGTCCAGAATACTGAGCCTGGTATGCACCAGGCCTACATTGGTATCGGTATGGATCCCGGCCCCGTCCGGACCCCGGTGCGCAATGGCACTCTGCATACGGTTGAGGACGTCCCTGTCAACGGGATGCTGAGAAAAATCGGCAATTCCTGCAATTCCACACATGGTTTTTCCTTGTATAAGCCGGCAATGGTTTCTGTTTTCATTCCCAGGGATGCAAACCTGATCACACCTGGAGTGGAGGTAGTATATCGGGCTTTCGAGCCCCGGAATAGCAACCGGGCGAATATTGAAAACGGATTTTTAGCCATGAATAAACGGACTAAAATCATTCCCCAGCAGGCGCGTGACAATATTTTCAGCGCCTTCCCGCCGTATGGCCACGGCAGTTATGTGCCCTGTGGATACTGGTAGCAACTGAAACTGCCAGTCTCCCCCGTCATCCTGAATATCCGGGTCAAAATCTATTTTAATATCACTGTCAGATTCAACAATGAAATTTAACTTGTGTGTAGGAAAAGATATTCCAATACCGCGGGCTTTCACGTAGGCCTCTCGCAGTGTCCAGCGGGTAAAAAAATATTCCAGCTGCTCATGACCGCTTAAGCGCTGCATCTGTCCGTACTCGTCTTCGGAAAACATGCGCTTTGCAACACCAGCCGGATTATGCCTGGCATGGATTTTCTCAACATCAATGCCGCAATCACGTGACAGCGTCACGACACAGGCCGCCAGCCCCCTGGTGTGGGAAAGATTGAACCGAATTGGTGGCAAGCCGGGATTGGCCACCTCTGGCCGGCCATGATCAGACTCTGAAAACACCCAGTCACGCGGCGATATATCAGTGTATTTTGACAGCACATATCGCACCAGTGCATGTGAAATCAGGTAATGATGACTGTCATCCGGAAAACGGAAACGCCGGTATTGCTGAAGCTCACGGTCAGAAAGCAGGGCCATACAGACATCAAGCATTGCCCTGTCCTGGATGGATCCAGGCCTGACGGCCCATACATGGGCTTCATGGCTCAGTTGTGTTAGCAACATTTATTGTTTTACAGTGCAGGCAATGACACATAATCAGTACATATCAGTATCGAAATCACCTTCGGTCAGGAACCACCTGTTTTCATCATATAACCGTTCTCGTAATTCCTCATCTTTAGCATAAATGAAAAAAGGTAACCCTTCATCACGAACGATAAACCCAAGTTGATGAAAATCGTCATGGCAGCTGTTGCAATAAACCTCAACATTGATCATGCATACCCCCCTGGCTATCAGGAACGATATGCATTCCCGAAAGAGCAATATACGATGATTGATGCCAGCCCCATTCTCCGTGAAAAACCAGTCCAGAACCGTTGCCTCCAGTTGTTGTGAGGATTCAGAAAAGAACAAACGGCAAATAGTAATTCCAGCCAACTGCTCACCCACAAACACCCCGATGACCGTATAGTCCCGGCGGGGGTTATCAACATAACGCCATGTCAGATATTCCGGTGATCTTTGTATAGATATCTGATCTTCTCTACCTGATTTCAATTGAGTTATATAAGGCGGTATCACGCTCAATTCCCTGATTGATACGCCTTTCTCATGCCGGCCCCATTGTAACTTTCGGCGCGCAGACAGCAGCAGATCAAATGGAACGGAAACAATCCGGGACAACAGTGAGGATTTCAGGATTTTTTGCAGGAATTTACCTGATCGCACAGGTAACTTGTACATCCTGGTGCGTGATAACGGATGGAACAACCTCATGAGCAGACTATGAGAGTTTTTATTAGACCCCACCACGATAATGACGGGATAAACTGACATCAGGTAAAGATTCATCCAGGCACCCAGCCCGCGGCCATCAAGCTCGGGGTCAACCAGGATATCCATTGCCTTACAGGCCGGTATCAAGGTACCCGGTAACTGCAAATTGACGCTTTCTATCCCCAGGCAGCCGATAATTTCCGAGTCCTTCCTGAATATCCATATGCAATTTCGCTCGGCCCCGGTTCCATCAAAGCTATAGCGCCATTCAAGGTAGCTCTTGTCGTCCCACGGCGCGTCTCCTTCAAACAGGGTCTGCCGGAAGCGGACTATTTCGTCCAGATCTTCCCTGCTGGCCGGGGTAAAACATTGAGCCAGGGCTTCGCCTGGTATCTCCAGACTTTTAGCCAGGTACGGGGAGATTTTCTCCAGCGTCATTTTCATGGCCCGGCCAGGTACACCTCATTATTCTGCCAGCACATTATTCTTCCTGAGTACATCGAGCAAATCGTTAATAGTGCTTATGCTTTCCAGTTCGTCCTGATCCAGGTTAATGGAAAATCGATCATCCAGTTCTGCCATTAACGTCAAAACCCCCATGGAATCCCAGCCTTCAATATCCTGCTGTCGGGTTTCAGACGAAATTTCATTCTCTGTCGTTTCGAATATTTCGGCGAACCATGCGATGGCTTCCGATGTACTCATTGCGGTGTTTTCACTCATATTCCAGGCATCATTCCCTAATCAATGTTTCACATTAAACCGATGTATAGCCACCATCTACCAGCAAATCTGTACCGGTGATCCATTTGTTTTTATGATGAAGAAGAAAGATCACTGCCCTGGCCACATCTTCAACGGCACCCGCTCCCAGGGGATGCTTCTCTACTATGGCTTCAAGCTGTGCCCCGGTAAGTTTACTGCCCTTTTCCGTCATGGCGGTATGCACAAAGCCGGGCGAAACGCTATTCACACGAATTTTTCTGGCAGATAACTCCACTGCCATCGCGCGCACGGCGGCACCGACAGCCCCCTTGGTGGCACAGTAGGCTGTTTCCCCTGCACCGCCAACATGTGCATACACAGAGGATATAAATACAATACTGCCCTGCTCTTCCATAGCACCTTTTTTGACAAGGGCGCGAACTATTTCGGTGCCGGCAATAAGATTGATATTCAACTGCTTCAAAATAGAATCCGGCGTCGTAACGTTAATCGGGCGTGTATCCACGATGCCTGCGCAATGACAGAAGCCATAGATCGCTCCGACCTCCTCTACAACACTCTTCATCAGCGGAACAATTGTCCCGCTGTCCGACAGGTCGATAACCAGCAGCTTTACATTTTCTGCCGGTATATTTTCCGCTGTTTCTGCAAGTGTCTCCTGGTTTCGTCCGATCAAAACCAGGTTTGCATTACATGCTGCCAGCGCCCTGGCAATGCCCTGTCCAATGCCCGATGAGGCACCCGTTACGACCACCCATTTATTTTCGAAATCAATCGTGTTGAATTCATTCATCCCGGTTTTCATCCAGTTCGTCGAGTGATAATTCAGAGTGCAGCATGACTGCCTCCGCATCCAGCCGGACCAGCCCCGCACTCCATGACAGGCCTACGCCATAACCCAGCAACATGATTGATACCTCGGTATCAATTGGCGTTTTACAGACCCCTTGTGTAATTGCCAGTGCGACAGAGGGGCCGCCGGTATTGCCAAAGTCCTCGAGAATAACAGGTACCTGTGTTTCGGATAAACCGCATTTCTTCATCAAGTGTTTCATGATGAAACGATTCGACTGATGAAATGCAAAGTAATCAATATCTTCTACTGCCTTGTTCGCCATTTCCAGGGTGTCTGAAATCAATGGCGGCACCCTTTGAATTGTAAAATTGAACAGGCCACTTCCATTCATATATAAATGGTGTTCGCGTTTGTCCGCATTAAACCGGTCACGAAAACCACCCGCTGGAATAATCAGGTCTGCATAGCCCTGACCATCTGTCTGCAAGGTGAAATACCAGGGGGTTTCCGACTCGGCATGTTCAACTGCAGTAGCTGTTCCGGCATCCCCAAACAGCAGGAATGTGGCACGATCATCCGGACTGGTGAATACACTGGGTGTTTCACCATGCAATAGCAATACACGCTTGTGGCCGCTGTTAATCATCATTGCAGCCATCCACATGCCATACGGATAGCCGGAACAGCCCAGGCCTATATCAAAGGCCGCACACTTGTCTGATAAGCCGAGCCGCTTGTGCAGCATGCAACTGGTAGACGGCAAAAAGTAATCGGGCGTCTGGGTAACAAATATCAACCCGTCGATGCTGTCCTTCTCCCACCCTGACTTTGCAATCAAGTCTTCCGCCGCCTTGTAACAAAGATCGCTGCTGCATATCCGGCCATCGGAAATATGCCGTTTTGCGACTCCAGCCAGCGAAATAACTTTCTTTAACTCTATTTCCTCAAAGCCGGTGGCATCTTTCAAATTATCAAAGATACGCTCCGGGACACATGTACTTATGCCCGCGATGCGGCAATTAGCTAAAGCTGATTGAGACAAGGGTTTACTCCTAGATACTACAGCCAAACAGGAAAGTTATTTATCAATCTCGGGCACATCTTCTACCAACACAGCAGATGCATGCATGTAATGCGTCGTCTTGCGCTTATTCTTGATGTCCTTGTAGATATAAGCGACGTGCACTTCGTCAACTTCAAGGAACTTTGC
>DAOVVG010000260.1 GCA_030632175.1 Gammaproteobacteria bacterium | reverse complement strand
GGTAGACAGGTTTATCGACGATTTATGCCAGGCAAATATACTCGATCCCGCAAGACGGGCCGAGTATGGTGTAAAGCATTATCTTCTGCTCAATGGAGAGGTAATCATCTCCCTGGGCTGTACTGGCAGTGCTGGTAGCGAGATTGTTGCAGTGCTGCCTCTCGATCAGCGCTCAGCCAGGCGCCGTCTCAAGGAACTTGAAATGATCCGGTATCTGCAAACATTGCCGGACAGGGTCTCGAAACACATACCGGCCGCCTGTGGTCCGAGGGTAATTGAAGGTTGCCTGTATTTTCCGATTCAGGCAATTCCCGGTATGAGTGTTGAACTGGTGTTCCCGGGGCTGGAACAGGCAACCCGCAATGCCGCAGAATTTCTGCTCGATCTGAGTTTTGCCTCGAAAAGCCGTGTTGAACTAGATGAAGAAACCTACCAGAAGCTTTTTGGAAGGTTGTTTACCGAGACAAAAGAACGTGCTGACGTACTGGTAGACTTGCTGGAGAGAATCGAGGCAGGTATACGCAAACTATTGTCTGGAAAATCACTGGACATGGTATTTATGCACGGTGACTTCAAGATGGAGAATATGATTATTGATTGTAACTCGCTGGAAATTAACGGCGTCATCGACTGGGAGCTGGCGAACAAGGAAGGGCTGCCACTGCTGGATTTGTTGTATCTCATCACCTACAACAAAATAGTAGTGACCGGGATGGATGAGTTTACTGTAATCAGGCAGACTCTTCTGGAGGATGAGTTTACGGATGAAGAGCAACAGCTTTTGAATCAATATAGAGAGCGGCTCGATATTGACGGGTCTCTCTACGAGGCCTTGCTGGCCATGTTTATCATCCATCATGTCGCTGTCAGGTTGACGATTGACCTGAGGCATGTGGACGCGGTAAAGCTTATAGGCACAATTCTTGGCAAACTTGATACAAGAATATCGGACTATCTATCCTGAGGACGAACAAAATCGATGTTGCAGACAATCGTTTTTTTACCCCTGTTTCTACTGGTATACCACTACATTTTATATCCAGTGCTGGTGGTTGTTCTGGCGCGGCTGCTGGGTGGTTCACGCAGGCCCCTCCAGTCCGGGAAAGGGGATGACCATGACCTTCCGAGGGTCACCTTTCTGGTGGCCGCTTACAACGAGTCACTGGTTATCGATGAAAAAATACGCAATACCCTTGCCCTGGATTACCCCGGTGACCTGCTTGAGATAATCGTCGTTGCCGATGGCTCGGATGATGGCACAGAACGTATGGTCGAGGCCTATGCCGGCCAGGGTGTGATCAGCCTGCACCAGCCGGAACGAAGAGGCAAGACTGCGGCACTCAATAGAGGCGTGGAAAAGGCCAGTGGTGAAATAGTAATCTTTTCAGATGCCAATAATGAATTCAGTAAAAGTGCCATACGGGAACTGGTAAAGCATTTCAGGGATGAAAAGGTCGGTGGCGTGTGTGGTATCAAGCAGATAAAACAGGCCAGTGACCGCGAATCGTCTACAGGAGACAGCGTTTACTGGTCGTATGAGTCCAGGATAAAACAGGCGGAGTCGGACATAGCCACCATTACGAATGCGGATGGGGAAATATTTGCAATCCGCAAGGACCTGTTTGAAAAAGTCGATGAATCTGTCATTAATGATGATGCGGAGATCAGCTATGATCTCATCAAGAAGGGTTTTCGTATTGTCTACGAACGCGCGGCCTGTTCGTACGAGCTGGCGTCAGAAAAGCTTGTTGATGATTTCCATGTCAAGGTCCGCATGGTGGCCGGTGGATTTCAGACTGTGGCGTTACACGCGTCTGCCATTTTCAAGCTGACAAGCTGGTATTCCTTTTCCTTTATATCGCATAAATTGCTGCGCTACCTGGCGCCTGTTTTCATGTTACTGGTATTGGCCGGGAGCCTGGTTGGCTGGCAGGAACCGGTATTTCAATTATTACTCGGTGCCCAGGTCCTGTTCTATGGACTTGCCTGTTTGGGGTGGTACGGCCTGCAGCGGGAAAACATGTCCCGCGTGTTCTATGTCCCGTTTTATTTTGTGGCCATGAACATGGCGGCCTTTATGGGCTTGCTTCGTTATTTTTCCAGCAGCCAGTCAGTTAACTGGCGCAAGGCAGCCCGATGATCATGTGGTCAGGTATTACGGCCGGCATCTTGATGCTGGGGGCGTTCGGCTTCTGGAAATTGCTGGCATCAAGGAATATGCAGCACTGGATCGGGCCTTACATCAAGCACAGGCTGGCCAGGCATAAACGGCCTGTTGCAGGTGGCACCGATGTCTATTTTTGCCTGGCGGACCATTACGAGCCTTTCTGGGGTGGCGCAGACCAGCAGACGGCGCTCGAGCGCGTAAAGCGCTGGCACGCTGAATATCCAAAACTTGCTGCACAGCACCGGGATTCATCCGGTAACCCACCGCAGCACAGTTTCTTTTATCCGGAAGAAGAATACGACGAGGAAATTCTGAATCTCATCAAGGCCATCTGTGATGAGGGTGTCGGTGATGTCGATATTCACCTGCATCATGATCGTGATACCGCCGAAGGACTGGAGTGGAAACTCAATCGATTCAAGAAAACACTCTGGGAAAAACACGGACTGCTTAGAAAGGATCCGGACAGCGGCGAGCTTGTCTATTCCTTCATCCATGGTAACTGGGCGCTGGACAACTCCCATCCAGAGGGTCACTGGTGTGGTGTAGACAATGAACTGGACGTGCTGGTGCGGACCGGTTGTATTATGGACATGACCATGCCGTCTGCGCCGAGTCCGACGCAGACACGGAAAATCAACTCGATCTATTTTGCGAAAGGCCGGGATGGTTGCAGGAAGTCACATGACCGGGGCAGGGATGTTGCCACGGGTGAGTGGGGCAAGGAGGACGAACTGCTGATGCTGCAGGGGCCGCTTGAGCTTAACTGGGCTCAACGGAAACTGGGTATCCTGCCAAAGCTGGAGTCTGCGGAACTTTCAAACGATGCACCACCAACGCTTGAGCGGGTGCGGCTGTGGGGAAAATGCGCCATTCATGTCAAGGGTGCAGATAACTGTATTTTTATAAAAATACATACGCATGGGGCTAATGACAGGAACCTTGAAATGTTGCTGGGCGGCGGCCTGGAAACCCTGTGGAATGCCCTGGAATCCGAGTACCGGGACAGGGAGGGTTTCCGGCTTCACTATGTCAGCGCCTGGCAGATGTACAACAAGGTAAAGGAACTTGCCGGTGGCTGAGATGAAACCGTTAAGGATTCTCTACCATCATCGTACCCAGGGAAGAGGGGCGGAGGGGCTGCACATTGTCCATATCGTCAGGGCACTGGAGTCACTCGGGCACGAAGTGGATATCCTGTCGCCACCCGGGATCGATCCGTTGGCAGACATTGGCGCACCCCCGGTAGACAAGGCCTCTGTCGATACGCAAGGCATGCAATCTGTCTGGAAATGGGTGAGCAGGCATCTGCCAAACTGGTTGTTCGAGCTGGTAGAGATTATCTACAATGTACCGGCTTCACGCCGTCTGGAATCGGCCCTGAAGAAAAAGAAATATGATCTTGTCTACGAACGTTATGCCTTTTTTCTCGTCGCGGGGGCAATCAAGGCCGGAAAATATAATATTCCCTTTGTGCTCGAGGCAAATGAGGTTTCAGGTATCGAGAACCGTGCCCGGCGGCAATCATTTCCGCGTGTTTGCGCGTTCTTCGAACGAATCCTTCTGAAACGCACCACCGCCGTTAT
>DAOVVG010000252.1 GCA_030632175.1 Gammaproteobacteria bacterium | reverse complement strand
GTTCCTTTTCCTTCATATTCCCCAGTGCCGCCAGCTCTCTTTTCAGGGTGGTCTTCAGGTACAGCTTTTCCTTGAGCCATACCGGCATTGCGGCGATAAATGAGCGAAAACCCCTCGGCGCATAGGTCAGGTAAGTCTCCAGCAGGCGTTCAAACTTCACCAGCGGTTTGTCATAGAACACCACTTCATCAACATCACGTAGCGTGATACCGCCCTGTTCAAGGCAGCTAGAGATGGCCCCCTTGGGAAAGCGTGCATCATGTTTCTTGCGTGAGAAACGTTCTTCCTGCGCTGCAGCAACAATTTCGCCATCGCGTACCAGGGCCGCCGCGCTGTCATGGTAATATGCTGATATTCCTAGAATATTCAAGATTCCGTTACCTTTTTTAAGTAATGCCTGACCGGCCATCGGTCCGTGAATGGCGGCTTAATCATGTTCAGGTGGAGGTCTGACAGACTTTATCGAGTCCCACCCTAACAGATTAAATATATGTTAATCAAGGGGATGAGACTTTGCTGTTCCCCGTACTGTTTACTGTAGCGGCGCGGGAATAAATTCTTCAAGCCAGCTATTGATTTGCACCAGGTCGGTTTCATGCAGGATGCCCGCTGCCTGTTTAAGCCGCAGGGTATCCAGCAGGTAATCATAGCGGGAACGGGCATAGTCACGACGTGCCCGCAACAGCTCGCGTTGCGCATCGAGCACATCCACTACTGCGCGGGTGCCGACCTCAAATCCTGTTTCAGCGGCTTCAACTGCCTTTTCATTGGAGAGCACGGCATGCTGCAGTGCATTCACCTTGCTGATACCGGAGATGATGCCGCGGTAGTTGTCGCGCGTCTGGCGCTCGGTGGCGCGTCGCTGTTTTTCCTGCTGTTCCCGCGCCTCGTTATATTGGTAACGCGACTGGCGGGTTTGTGAGGACACCAGTCCGCCTTCATAGAGCGGCAGGTTCAATTGCAGACCGATGGCACTGTCGTTGCGCTCCAGTGGCGTGAAGCCGCCAAACTGGGTGTCGCGGTAACTGTAGTCCGCGACCACGTCGAGGGACGGATAATGACCGGAGTTCTGTACCTGGATTTCCTGCTTCGCGACCGCGGTGGCCGCCCGGGCTGCAAGCACCAGCGGGTTTTGTTCCAGCGCGGCCGAGGTCCAGGCATCCTGATCGACCGGCTCCGGGGTCAGCAGCGGTATTTCCGCTTTGAGTACTTCCGGCGCAACCGGTAACTCACCGGTGATCTCGCGCAACGCTTCCCTGGTATCGTCGAGCAATCTTTCAGCGTTAATAGCATCACTGACCGCAATGTCATAACGGGCCTGGGCTTCCAGCGTGTCAGTGATGGCCGAGAGTCCCACATCAAAACGCTGCTGCGCCTGATCCAGTGTGCGGGCGATGGCCTCCTTGTCCGCTTCTACAAATGCCAGATTGTCCTGCGCGCCCAGCACCAGGAAATAGCGCGTGGCGACACGCAGCAACAGCTCCTGCTGTGCGGCGAGCAGCTGCGCATCGGCCTGCACAACGCGGCTGTCGGCCTGTTCCAGCTGGATAAAGCGTTCCCGTTGATAGAGTGGCTGGCGCAACCCGACACTGTATGTCTGGTTGGTTGAGTAGGTAGTGTCGCCGCTTTTTCTCGGGTCAAAACGATTTCTTGAAACATCACCGGTGATGGCGATATTGGGCAGCAGGGCAGCACGGCTTTGCGGGATAACCTCGAGGGCTGCCCGGTGTGCTTCCACGGCTGCCTGGTACTGCGGATCTGAATCCAGCGCCAGCTGATACACCGAAACCAGATCGTCGGCCTGTGCTTGTCCACAGAGTGTGGCCAGCAGGCTGCCGAGCACTAACAGCAAGGCATGTAAATGTCGGGTAGCGTGCATCGTGTGTCTAATAGGTTGGCATTTGCCGGTCGGTGTTGTGTGCCCAGGCATCGATTCCACCGCTCAGGTTGACGACATTGGTGAATCCCTGGTTTTCCAGGTACAGGGCAATGTGGCGGCTGCGGATGCCATGATGGCAGATGACGATTATTTCCTGCGCCGGATCGAGTGACCCGGTTGCCTGCAGTATTTCTCTCATGGGCACCAGGCGAGACTCTTCAAGATGAACAATCCGGTACTCCCAGGGTTCGCGTACGTCGAGTAATAACGGTTTTTCAGTTGCCTGTTCCAGATAGGTCTTGCAATCGTCCGTTGACAGTTCACGCATGAATACAGGTAGCTCAATGGCCTCAGAAAATAAAGGCTTGAGGCCGGGTGGCGTGCAGTAGCGGCGGTATGCAGGTTTCCAGCAGGCATTCACCGGACCAGTTGTTTTCATCAACGCGGGTAATCAGGTTGGCTTCCATAATGGGCAGTGAACCGGTAATGATGAACAGGCGTCCACCGACTTCCAGATTTTTCTGAAACTGTTGTTGCAGTAAGGGTAGTGAGCCGGTGACGGCAATGACGTCATAGCGCTGGTCATTCCCGATACCTTCAGCCGCATCGGCTGTTTCCAGGGTGACATTGCTGATGCCGAGAGCCTCAAGTTTTGCGCTGGCTGCAGTGGTGAAATCAGGCATGATGTCGATGCTGGTTACATGCCGCCCCAGGCTGGCGAGGCAGGCCGTCAGATAGCCGCTGCCGGTGCCGATTTCCAGTACCTTATCGTCGGGCTTGATGGCCAGTGCCTGTAGCAGCCGGCCTTCAAGCTTGGGCGCCATCATGACCTGGTCGTGACCCAGTGGAATATTGGTGTCGGCAAAGGCGAGTGAACGGCAGTTTTCCGGTACAAACTGTTCCCGCGGGACGGTGTTCATTACATCAAGGACAGCTTGATCCAGCACATCCCAGGTACGGATCTGTTGCTCGATCATAGTTAAGCGTGCCTGGTCGATTTCGCTCTGGTTCATGGTGCTGTGTGACTCACTGATTTTTTAAGGATGCCAAGGGTACGGGGTTTGCCGGGAGCTGGCAATAATCTGACAGGGGTAGTCCTGACCTTTGTTATATAAAACATAGGGTTATTATTCTGTACATGGATTATTTTCTTGCAAACAAAACACCCATTCGTTACCGTGTAGCCCCAGCTGGGGGTGCCCTTTACGGGCTGAGACAGTCCCTTGGAACCTGACCCGGGTCATGCCGGCGTAGGGAAGCTCACGCATCTGCCAGCCCTGTATCCATTTCTGTATCCATATTACGCGCGAGGACGGCCAGATGAGTGCGATCCCGGAAGAATTTATTAAAAAAACCACGCAGTTGTCGGATGACGTTACCCGACCGTTCCCCAATTCTGCAAAAATCTATGTAGAAGGTTCTCGCCCTGATATCCGCGTACCCATGCGGCAGATTCAGCAGGCCGATACACCAGCCAGTTTCGGGGTAGAGAAGAACCCGCCGATTACCGTCTATGACACGTCCGGTCCTTACTCGGATCCGGAAGCATCGATTGACCTGATGGCCGGATTACCTGATGTGCGTGCCGGCTGGATTGATGAGCGCAATGATACCGAGCTGCTGGGCGGACCGAGTTCGGAATTTGGTCACAAACGCCAGGCTGATCCGGAACTGGCGCGCCTGCGCTTTGAACATATTCGCAACCCGCGCCGCGCAGTGAGCGGGCGCAATGTCTCGCAGATGCACTATGCGAAACAGGGCATCATTACACCGGAAATGGAGTTTGCCGCCATCCGCGAGAACCTGCTGCTGGAACAGCTGCAGGACAGCGGCCTGTTAAAACAGCATCCGGGTAACAGCTTTGGCGCCAGCACCCCCGACAGGGTAACGCCTGAATTTGTACGCGATGAAATCGCGCGTGGCCGTGCGATTATCCCTGCCAATATTAACCACCCGGAACTGGAACCGATGATTATCGGGCGCAACTTCCTGGTAAAGGTCAATACCAATATCGGTAACTCGGCAGTGACCTCTTCAATTGCCGAGGAAGTTGAAAAAATGGTGTGGTCAGCCCGCTGGGGCGGCGACACCCTGATGGATCTCTCCACTG
>DAOVVG010000268.1 GCA_030632175.1 Gammaproteobacteria bacterium | reverse complement strand
AGGGTCAACGCCTGCGGCGTTGCTGTCTCGCCACGCCATGCGTGGCTCGGCTCGAACCCGGGGGTCTCATCCCCTTGTCAAACCGGACAAATAAAAAAGCCCGCACAAGGCGGGCATTTTTATTTATGGCGTCCCCAAGGGGATTCGAACCCCTGTTGCCGGGATGAAAACCCGGTGTCCTAGGCCGTCTAGACGATGGGGACTAGAAACATCAAACACAAGCATCAGTTCAGTGAACACCACTCTCACCCGAAAATACGGTTGAAAACAGGCACTGGTTCCAACGACTTGTTTTGGTGGAGCCAGGCGGGATCGAACCGCCGACCTCTTGCATGCCATGCAAGCGCTCTCCCAGCTGAGCTATGGCCCCGAAAACAGAGCGGGCAATTTACGTCAGGGACCCCTCGCTGTCAAGACAGAAACCGGATATATCCACAATCCTGTTACTCCTTAACTCCCTGATTGCCGGAAAAAATAGCCAAACCTTATGCTTTCTGCTTCTCCTCAATCTTCGCCCAGGAGTCACGCAGCGTCACAGTGCGGTTAAAGATCATGGGCGAACCCGCCGGCTGGTGCAGGTCCACGCAAAAATAGCCTTCCCGTTCGAACTGAAAACGCTCTCCCGGGTTTGCTTCAGCCAGCGCCGGCTCAACGATACTCTGTGTGAGCGTACGCAATGAATCCGGGTTCAGGTACTCCCGGTAGTCCTTGTCTTCCTTTGCAGAATCCGGGACAGGCTGACTGAACAAACGGTCATACAAGCGCACTTCTGCCTCAACACCGTATTCAACAGATACCCAGTGAATGACCCCCTTAACCTTGCGACCTTCCGGATTGGCACCCAGTGTCGCCGGATCATAACTGCAATGCAGTTCAATAATTTCCCCTGCCGCATCCTTGATGACTTCATTGCAACGAATGACATAGGCGTTACGCAGGCGTACCTCACCACCGGTAACCAGCCGCTTGAACTTCTTTGATGCCGTTTCGAGGAAATCGTTTTTGTCGATGTATAGCTCACCCGTAAACGGAATACTGCGCACACCCATTGATTCATCCTGCGGGTGATTAGCCACTTCCAGCTGCTCTACCTGCCCTTCAGGATAGTCTGTAATCACGACTTTCAGGGGATGCAACACGGCCATTCTTCTCTGCGAGTTGACGTTCAGATCTTCGCGAATGCAACTTTCGAGCATCCCCATCTGCACCGTATTCTCTGACTTGCTGACACCAATACGCGTACAGAATTCCCGGATAGAGCCCGGCGTAAAACCGCGCCGTCGGAGGCCTGCTATGGTCGGCATGCGGGGGTCATCCCAACCCTCGACACAACCTTCATCAACCAGTGCAGTGAGCTTGCGCTTGCTCATTACCGTGTATTCAAGATTCAGCCGTGAAAATTCGATTTGCTGCGGGTGACAGGGTACCGAGGTGTTATCCAGTATCCAGTCATACAGGGGACGGTGATCGGCAAACTCCAGCGTACAAATTGAATGCGTAATTCGCTCCAGTGCATCTGACACGGGATGGGTAAAATCATACATGGGGTAGATACACCAGGACTCACCGGTCTGGTGATGAATTACGCCCCGGCGAATACGGTACAGGGTCGGATCACGCATGTTCATATTCGGCGAAGACATATCAATCTTTGCCCGTAACACTCGCGCGCCATCCTCGAACTCACCTGCGCGCATACGCTGCAGCAAGTCAAGATTCTCTTCAACACTGCGTTCCCGGAAAGGACTTGGTTTCCCCGCTGCAGTCAGCGTACCACGATATTCACGTGTCTCGTCAGCTGTCAGGTCGCACACATAGGCCTTGCCGGCAGTAATCAACTCAACAGCATATTCATACAGGCGCTCGAAATAGTTGGAGGCATAATACAGCCGTTCGCCCCAGTCATACCCAAGCCAGTGTACGTCCTGCCTGATTGATTCAATATACTCGACGTTTTCCTTGTGCGGATTGGTGTCATCAAAGCGCAGATTACAGGTGCCCTGATAATCCATGGCAATGCCAAAATTCAGACAAATCGATTTTGCATGGCCAATATGCAGGTAACCGTTTGGCTCAGGTGGAAAACGTGTGGCCACCTTGCCATCATGCTTGCCGGCCTCAATATCACTTTCTATGATTTGACGAACAAAGTTACCCGCTACAACTGTTTCATCCTCACTCATGATCCCTGCTCATCCACCCGGTGGTTTATATAGGCAAGCGCCTTGTCAATACGTCGCAGGCAGGCCTCCCGGCCAACCAGTTGCAGCGTGACATCAATACCCGGTGATGCCGCCCTTCCTGCAATGGCCACACGCAACGGTTGCGCCACCTTGCCCATATTCAGCGACAGCGCTTCTGACACATCCGTAACAACCTGGTGCAGTTTTTCTCCCGCCCAGTCATCCAGCACAGCAAGCCTGTCACGTACCTGCTGCAAGGGCTCCAGTGCTGCCGCCTTGAGATGCTTTTTGGCAGCCTTCGGCTCATAGTCGTCAAAGTCACGATAAAAGAAGGCGCTGATTTCGGCCATCTCGACCAGGGTTTTTGCACGTTCCTGCTGCTGGCGAACCACTTCAACCAGGTCCGGACCTTCCGCCGGATCAATTCCCAGGTCGCCCATAAGTGGACTTAGCAGGCGGGCAATTCTTGCAGGCTCAGACTGTTTTATATGGTGCTGATTGATCCACAACAGCTTCTCGGTATTAAACGCTGAAGCGGCTTTGTTGACGTCCTCAATAGCAAACAATTCAACCATCTGATCCAGCGTAAAGAGCTCTTCGTCACCGTGCGACCATCCCAGCCGCACCAGATAATTCAGCAGTGCCTCCGGCAAAATTCCCTGGTTCCGGTATTCCATAACACTGACCGCACCATGACGCTTGGACAGGCGTGCCCCGTCATCACCGAGGATCATTGGCACATGCGCATAACGTGGCGGTTCCTTGCCAAGCGCCTTCAGAATATTGATCTGGCGCGGCGTGTTATTCACATGGTCATCACCACGAATTACATCGGTAATCCCCATGTCCAGGTCATCGACCACCACTGTGAGATTATAGGTTGGCGAACCGTCGCTACGCCGTATAATCAAATCGTCAAGTTCATCATTACTGAATACGATCTTTCCACGCACCTGATCATCGACGACAACCGCACCTTCACGCGGATTACAGAAGCGGATAACATGCGGCTCTGTCGTATCAATCGACACGCCGCGGCAATGTCCATCATAGCGGGGTTTTTCCTTACGCGTCATCTGCCCTTCCCGCAGGGTCTCCAGTCGTTCCTTCGAACAATTACAGCGGTAGGCGAGATTCTTCTCCAGCAGTTCGTCAATCACCTCGTTATAACGGTCAAAGCGTTTCGTCTGGTAGAACGGACCTTCATCATATTCAAGCCCCAGCCACGTCATCGCCTCCAGGATGGCATTAATCGACTCTGCTGTAGACCGCTGCAGGTCAGTGTCCTCAATACGCAAGACATATTTCCCCCCATGCTTGCGGGCATGCAGCCAGGAAAACAGCGCGGTGCGTGCGCCACCGACGTGCAGATAACCCGTCGGACTGGGCGCAAAACGTGTTTTGGT
>DAOVVG010000112.1 GCA_030632175.1 Gammaproteobacteria bacterium | reverse complement strand
GGTACTGAAGGTAGTATTCACCGACGGTCTTGAGATTATAGGCGTAGCCATGAGCTGCTGTGCCAAATTGGGCGAAGTAGCAGGAGAGGCAGGTATCAAGCGGGTGACGGGTGCAGTGTATGATCCTGGCGTCAGGGAACAATTGGGCAATCAGACCAATATTGCGAAAGTTGTGGGGTAGCTTGTCAGTGACCCGTGTTGCCGACTTGCCAAGGGCCTGCAATGCCTGCAAGTGACTCTCTGCCGTGGTATTCAGTAAATGCTGCGACAGCCTGGGGGCGTACAACGGGTATACATATCCCGGAAACTCCGCTGTGAGGTGCTGCACGATTTCCGGCACCAGCGGTAATTCTCCGCCGCCGGTGACGTCCGGGTGGGATGCCAGGATTTGTTCAACCAGGCTGGTGCCGGAGCGGGGCATACCGAGGATAAATACCGGCAATTCGGAGCGATTATCAGCTACAGGCATCTGGTCGGCAAAATCCCTGTTGTAGACCGCGATATTATCAGCAACAAAACAGGTCAGTCTTTCCAGGTTAAACTGTTTCGGTGTGAGTTCATTGGCCGACTGATAATGCCGGAAGGCCTTCTCGTATTCACCCGTCTCGTCGTAGTATTTACCCAGCTTGAAGTGAACGGCAGAAGCAGCCTTGTCATGAATGTTCTCACGCTGCAGGATTTGCATTAAGCCTTTCACGGCTTCTGTGCGTTTGCCGAGATGCTTGCTGATATTGAAGAACGTGTGGGTTGCATCGTCACAACCGGTATTCAGTAATGGCTGAATAAGTGCGTAGGCTTCATCGTGCCTTCCAAGTTGTTCCAGGACTCTTGCTGCCCCTAGGATTGCATCCTGCGAATCCGGGCGCAGTTGCGCCAGTGTTTCATAACTTGACAGTGCTTCCAGCACCATCCCGGCATGATGCTGGGCATTTGCGAGGCTCCGCCAGGCATTGGCGTCATTTGGCATTACCTCAACAGCGTGTTGCAGGTGCCGCAGTGCTTCCTCATAAAGGCCCTGAGAGATACAGGTCTCACCAAGTATAATCAGGGTGCTGATGTGATCCGGTTGTTGCTGCAAGGCACGTTGCAGATATGGGATAGCTTTCCGGCCATCCCCATGGTTGATCAGCAATATTCCGAGGTTGTTAAGTCCATCGAAGTGTTCCGGGTTGATTTGCAGGAGGCGTTGATAAGCCCTGATTGCATCAGCAGGCTGCTTTTTCCTGAGGAAAGCCCTGGCCTGTTTTTCCAGTTCATCTATCAAGGGGTGTTTTTGTCCTGGCTGGCTCGTGTTACGTTAGGGGCAGGTAGCAACATTATACTGGTTTTGATATTAACAAAATGAGTAAAAATCTGGTAATCACGGGTATCCCCAGAAGCGGTACAAGCTATGTTTGTGCTCTGCTGAATGGTATCGAAAACACGGTTCTCGTAAACGAGCCCGTCGAAGCCTTGCAATACCTGCATAACAGTTCACCTCATACGCTGGCTGAATATTACGCGCATACACGTGAGAGTATTCTCAAGGGGGCACCCATACAGAACAAGATTATCAACGGTAAATTCATCGAAGATACCAATGATAACGATGTCCGTTGTGATTATATCCCGGTGGTGAAGGATGCTTCCTTCATTTTCGGTTCAAAAAATACCTTTGTATACCTGGTCTGCCTGGAAAAAATCAGGAAGCAGATGCCTGATGCCGTCATCCTGGCCTGCGTCAGGCATCCCTATGACGTCATAGCATCCTGGAAAAGGGTGGTCTTTCCACACTTGAAGAATGCCAATCCGGCGTTTTTTATCGATTATGCGAGCGACCAGGAAGGTGAAAGTTTACTCAGAATAGGCAGCGTCAGGGAAATCGAGATACGCTATGCATTGATGTGGGACTATCTGGCACAGTGCATTATCAGGAAGATTGATGATCTGGTCCTGCTGAAATACGAGGAATTTGTTGTTGATCCTGCAGGGCATCTTGCCGCTGTCTACAGCGCCCTTGATGTAAACCTGCAGCGCATGCCGGAGATGCCCGTTTCAGAGGCCAGGACACGCAGGGAAGTTCTTTCTGCTGCTGAGGTGGGCGCCATACGAAAATACTGTGCAGATTCGGCCGGTTATTTTGGATATGAACTCTAGCAACGCGGTAGTCAAGTATGTGAAGATACCGTTATGAATCCGGAAGGGAAATTTACAAACAATGTCATTGTGTTTGTCTGCCTGGGCGACAGGGACTTTAACGCGGAATTACTTGAGCTTGCGCTTGTTTCACTCCGCAAGAAAAGCTGCTACAAGGACAATATTGTTGTATTTACCGATTTTAATAGGAAATTAAAGGATGAGGATGATCTACGAATAACGCGTGTCATTGTAGACAAAAAAGTCACCGAGGATCCAAAGAATTTCAGGATACATATGAACCGGTTTTATGATTTTAGTCGTCATAAGAAAATCATTTACCTGGATTTTGATATCCTGGTTCTGAAGAATGTCAACAGGGCGTTCAGTAATATACGTGGAGACGATATTTATTTTACCTATGCACCTGTCTATCCATGGGAAAGTTCTTCGTTCATGGCGGGTGGGTATATCAATGATTACAGGGATACTGAAATCGTTATGGGCTCCACCACTGGAATATGTTCAGGGATCTTCGGTATCAGGACGCATGTCCTGGATAACTTGCTGGATATCTGGCAACAGAAGCTTCGGGAAACGCCTACCGACAACGACCAACATGCTCTCAACGAGGTTATTGTCAAGGGTCTGGTAAGTGGAACCCCGTTTCCGAATGAGTGGGTATCCTATCCATATCAGGTCAAGCAGGATTCTGATGATCTCAGAGTCTTCAGTAAACCCAGGGACTATATCTTTTACCACTTTAATCCGATCAGTAATTCGGTGAAGTTTGGAATGATGACGGATTACCTTGAGCAGAAGTAAGTCGCTGTTCGCCTGCAAGCAGGCTCCTGCGGTATTAATTAGTACAGATTAGGAATATATCGTTGTAGGAGCCTGCTTGCAGGCGAAGAGGCATACACCGGTTGTGTAGGAGACGACCTGGCGGCAAAATAAATTTAAACCATATACATGAAACTTGAATACGAATTCTACAAGCTGCCGCTACGCTTTAATGTTGAGCGGCTCAGCAAGGAACTGGGCGATTTTGAGGAATCCGACTGGGAGAAACACCCCAGTGATTACAGGGGCAATCTGGCGATTCCACTCATTTCAGTAAACGGCGAAATCAATGATGGCTTTGCCGGACCCATGCAGATGACCCGGTTTCTCAAGCAGTCACCCTATATGCAACAGGTTCTTGCATCGTTTAATTCAGTTCTCAGCCGCTCCAGGCTTATGCGACTCGAAGGTCAGCATGATGTGCCACTGCATAGTGATATCAATGCCCACTGGTGGTCGCGTGTAAGGATACATATACCTATCGTAACTACACCGGATGTGCTTTTTCATTGCGGTGATCAAAAAGTGCATATGGCGCCAGGCGAGGCATGGATCTTTGATGCCTGGAAAATGCACAAGGTGGTCAATCCCTCCGGTAATACGCGGGTACACCTGGTGATCGATACGGCCGGATCGCCGGAATTCTGGGAGCTTATTGACAAGTCTGAGGTTTTCTCATCAAGCACATGTGACCGGGTGCACCGTGAGCCTGAACTGATACCGTTTCAAAGTGCAAGGAAAGTCAAATTTAAAACCGAGCGTTTCAATATGCCAGTGGTAATGTCGGCCGGGGAGGTCGATGCACTGCTTGAAGGGATTGTCAGTGACGTGTGCTCTGTAAATGATAGCAGTGATGAGGCTGTGAAGGAATTTATCAGGATTGTTGACTTCTTCCGGTATAAATGGCGTTCAATCTGGTCCGTACATGGTGATGAAAAAACCGGTTGGCTGGACTATAAAAGTCTTATTGATAAAACCAATAAGGAATTATTTGGATTTACATCGCCGTTAATGTCCAACGAGTCGGTTGCGTCCGAGGTAATGAACGGGCGTGTGGTCAGTGTTGCATTCAATTCTGATCTGTATGCGGAAAATCAACCGGCATCAGAAGCCGCTACACGTGCCAGTCAGCGTGGCCAGGAAAGTACTTCAGGGGGCGGTAACCAGCCCACGGTTGGGCGCAATAGTCCCTGTCCCTGTGGGTCCGGGAAGAAATATAAACGCTGTCACGGCCAGTAAGGGCGCAAAGCATGTCTTTTAAAACCCGGTAACGCCCTTGACGCCGGCAATGCTCGCCGGTTTCGCCCTTAGCAGCTTGAACCGGCTGAATCCCAGTGCGGCCAGTTTTTCCAGGTCAAAGTCTATCATCCCGTGCTGTTCCCGGTATTTGAGTGTCTGGGAGCACATGAACTCTCCGCCCTTGTATTTATTCATTTTCGATATGGACGGGTAGCAGATCTTTGAGGGGCAGGTCAGGGCGCAGCCGGCATTGGCGAACAGGGTGATACGAGCCTTATTTTCTATATGAGCAAGAAAGTCGATGTCTTCATTAAGTTTCATGGGTAATACGACGGTATCGTACAATTCGAATGCCTTTTCTATTTCATCACAGGAGTCGATATTCTTGATGACGCTGGCTTCTATTTTATATTTCGGGAAGTCAGTCCTGATCCAGCGGGCAAGATTGTCATTCGTTACGATTACCGCGTTGCCTTCACGATGGTACTTTTCCAGCAGTGGCAGGTTCTCCTGGTACTCTTCCAGCTCCGCGTAGAGATTGGTTAGCGGTATCCGGACGCCAATACCGACTGAGTAGAGTTTATTGACGTCCGCATCACTGATCTGGGGTTCGGTGAACGGTCGCCCGCCGTATAACGTAGATTTTTCCAGGAAGCCGAAAACACTGTCGATCTGGTCGTGCGGGATATCCGGATAGTTCCTGGCAAGGAAGCCAAGGATCGGGATTTCTGCCACCTTGCCGCGAACCGATATAGTGAATTGCATTGAGTCAGCCATGTAAGTCAGTGGGGTAATACTATTATATGAGACTGCTTATGTGAGTTGATATACCTCAATTATATCATTATCGCCTTATGAATTGAGATAATGGCTGTGGGAGTTGATTTGGCGGTGTAATTTCTTCGGTTTGATACCCTGTTCGTTGGTTTTAATCTACGGAGAGAATAAAGGCGCCTGACAAAGAAGCTCTCTGTCCTTGATTAAGCCTTCTGCCCAATTAAGTGCGTCTTCTATTTCTACTCCAAACTTGTATCTTACATGCTTGTTTTTATCCGAAACTGCAGTTGCATCCCATTTTTTTATTTCGCTTTTTGCGTCGCTACTGAAAATCGGCCCATTAATAATGGCCTCTACCGAAGAATGATCGCAGGAATAACCAAAATGATCAGCTAGTGTCAGAAGTGTTGCTCCGCGCTCTGAAAAGAACTGCTGGCAGTCAAGAGTCAGTATATCCTTATCAGGATTGTTTCTTGTGTATGCGTTCATGCCGAGTACCACTGATAACCATAGAAGAGCCACTTTCCGGTTGCGCGGCAACTGGTTTGCCTCGTCTGGACCCATGAGATCTGATTGCTGTATATCATGTAAAACACCCTGGAAACCTGCGTTCAAATAGGCATCCAGATATTTACCCTTGTACAGGGATACCAGGTATTTTTCCAGACTGGAGTATAAGAAAAGTCCGCGTGCAGGTCTTGTACCGCAAAAGATATCATTTGCCAGATTGTGGCAAACGCTTGTTGTCTTTATCAGCGCTGTATCTGCTTTATTGAAGGTGCGAGACAGTAACTCCTGCACCATAGTGAAAAATCGATCCCAGTCACGTGAGCGTTCCCACTTGTGAATATCCGGGTGGCGTTTTAGAGATGATGCCTGAACAAGAAGTGTTGGTTCCTTTAGAACGAAACTGCCCTCTAATTCATCCAGTGCGCGCGCTATTAAAGTTGAGCCGGAGTGTGGTGTATGGAAGATCCAGTTAATAGGTGCTGGCGCATCGCTGCACGACCCGAAATTCTTGAGAAGATAATCCAGTCTGACCTTGTATTACTTTCTGTTGAGCCTTGTTTTACGATCATCAAGAAATGCGGACCTGGCATAGGTGCCTCGACTCATTCTGCAGAAGTCCACCGTGCGTTCTTTGAAGTTGATTTCTTCAGGATACATGCGTGGGCTGGTTGCCAGGTCTTCAAATAATTCATTTAATTGTTTATTGTCCATCTGCTTTCAGAATTCCAGGGTCGAGTCCGGATAAGGGTAAATCTGTTCCAGATGGATGACAGACGATTGTGCGCCACTTGCCTGTAGAGGGTTTGACCAGATTAATAAATATTCAGCATCCAGGCCTGATGCTGCTGGCAGCATCGAATCCAAAAGTGACTGCTAGTCAAAGAAGACATTGAATGCCACGCTTACCCTTTCTTCTTCTGACTCATTTACACCGACGCTATGTTCCAGCCAGGATGGAAATAGTATGAACTCACCCGCCTGGGGTGCGCGCCTTATCTGTCTGGAGGTGAACCCTGTTTTTTTGGTTACCGGAAGTGTAATTACATATGCCTGAATGCGCGGATCTGTAAAGACTATTTGCCCGGAATTATCTGGCACACTTGGATAGTACACGCCGCTTAACATGCTATTAAAATGTGTATGCTTTCGATTATAGGATCCTGGAGAATTTATGTTGGCCCAGCAATCAGTCACTATAGTCTTGCACTTCGGGTCAATCATTAACTCCCCTGAAACCTGGCTAATTGTTTCTTCCAGGGCTGCAGAAAATAATGGTGTGTCTCTGAAATCAAATTTTTGACTTTGATAGCCGCCGACCGCGCTTGAGTTATCTTCCGGTGGAACCCTGGAGCTTAATAAAACCTCATTAATATATTCTAATAACTCTTCATTTATTGCCTGGTGGTTCTCTGGTTGTATACACCATAGTGGTGTTGAAAAGCAGGGTATTGTAGCCATGCCAGGTTCCTACCGATATTTTGGAATAAATTATAATAGTACTATATCACTCCTGTAGTTAGGCGGGGCATGAGTATTAATTCAGTGAGGTAATCCCCGGGCTATGCCGGGGGTTCCCGGGGGGTTGACCTGTACAGCGGTCATTGTGAATCCCTGATCCCGATTTTTCCTGGAGTAAGGCGCTGTATATACAGCTAAACGGTGACTATCGATCCGTTCCGGATATTTAGTGTTTGGTGATATATATCTGCAGGGTGTAGGATTTAATTGTTCAGTCAAATAAAAAATCAAGGCGGGTAATAAAGAATAAGAAGTTTTCGGAGAGTGCAATCATGAATAGGAAAACAACTTTAAGTGCAGCCATTGGCTTGGCGCTGGGTGGGGTAGTACTAAACGCAAACGCCAGCCTGACTTCCAGTGCCGCGCTTGACTTTACTATGGGGGGTATTGGCTGTGCCTACGGGACGACCCCCCCCTGTAACCATTATCAATACCCCGTTACCGACATCGTCGGTTCCTACTT
>DAOVVG010000129.1 GCA_030632175.1 Gammaproteobacteria bacterium | reverse complement strand
TTTGCCCCGTTGCTATTCTGTAAACACCCTCTTCCTCACAGATGTCTGAAGGAATGCAAGCCCCCATGGGGGAGAAGGGACGATTATCTTTACTGCAGTGATTGAACATTATGTCTCGAACATGCCTGACATCAGGTTCCGGTTTATTGCTCATATTGTTACTGACTTTTTCTTGATATTTATAGATCAGCAGTTAATGTTTTCAACGGCACAAATGGAGATTCGTGTTTTGTTGTTTCATGCAATGTGTCATAATATTTTGCTATTAGTGCAATAGAAGCAAAGACTGGAAAAATGAAAAACAAGCAGTACCGTAAAAATATAACCATGGCGGAAAAAGCAGACCGGCATGTCCTCTATGAAGATTCGGTTCAAGCTGTCGCCGTAGATTACAGATTCGTAAGCAATACCTTCCGCAAGTTGCGCGGTCGGCATCCAAAGCATGTACGAGAGGACTTCTGTGGTACCGCCAGCATGTGCTGTGAATGGGTCAGGCACAGCAAGGGGAATACCGCCATCGGTGTGGATCTCGATCCGGAAGTTTTGGCATGGGGACGGGAACACAACCTGTTTTTACACTGGAAACCTGGTGTTCGTATGTTGCAAATATGTCAAAGTTAATCGTTATTAAGGAACCTGAAGGTGACCGCTCCCCTTTCCTGAGGGGGATACTGGTTCAGTCCCTGGTAAATGCCGGTCTTGCCTTTGGTGTTGCCTATGATCTGGCCCAGGCAGTAAGAAATGAACTGCAGGCAGAGCGGGAGATTACGAGTGCTGAACTGAAGGGCCGGGTAGCCGAACTGCTGGAAGAACGATACGGTAGCGAAAAACGCAAGCGTTATAATGCCGGATCACACAGTGAACCGGGTATTATCGTGCACACACCCACACGCAGTGTGCCATTTTCTGTAGGCATACTGGCGCATTCACTGGAAACCTGCGCCATCCCCCCGGAAATGGCTATGCAGGGTGCGCGCAAGGTGCTTGCAAGGTTGAGAAAAACCGGCCACCGGGAAATTGACCATAAAGCTCTGCGACGTGTTATATACAGATGTCTGAGTGAACATTGTTCGCAGACATCGGCCGATCGCTATCTGTCATGGCGCCGCTTTGAAAACAGTGGCATACCCCTGATCATATTGATCGGAGGTACCACGGGCAGCGGGAAGAGCACAATATCCTCGGAGCTGGCTTATCGACTGGATATTTCACGTCACCAGTCCACGGACATGATGCGTGAGATCATACGCTCGTACCTGTCTCCACAGATGGTCCCAACCCTGGGTTATTCAAGCTTCGAAGCCTGGCGTGGCCTGCCGGGAGCCGTTGGCGGGGCAGGACCGACCATTGAAAATCCGGTAATTACCGGTTTCCTTTCCCAATTTGCCGCGATGAAACTGGCGCTGGAAGCAACCATTAGCCGCGCCATCGAAGAAAGACACCACCTGATCCTGGAAGGTGTCCATGTGGTACCAACAGAATTGAACCTTGAAGTGAAGGAGAACGAGGCTATTGTTATCCCCATCATGCTCGCCAGCATGAAAAAGGAGTTGTTGCACAAACAGCTCAAACGACGTGGCCGGGAAAAAACCAGACACCAGTCTTCGCACTACCTGGATAATCTGGATGATATCTGGGGTCTGCAATCCTGGTTACTGGACGAGGCTGATAAGGCCGGGATACATATTATTGAAAACTGGTACATCGAGGATACCGTACGTGCAGCACTGGATCTTATTATCGATGTATTAATGAAGCATTTTCCCTCACAGCCGGATGAGGAGGTATGGAACGTATAGCACAGTGGCTGCTCATCCTGGCAGTTGGTACATGTGGTGAGACTATGGTGATTCTCGTTGGTAATTGACCAGGGAGATTGGTGAGGATGAGGTCGGGGTGCTGGCAGGATGCTATGGTGATGTTGCCTCGGTACATTCACTGGGGCAGTTCAATAATTTATGTGTTATAGCGCTACTTGAAACCAGTGGAGTAGTGATTTATGTCATCACGGGGAAACTTTATGGGCGATACTGGATCAGCGTGTAGATTTCAGTCCATCGTCTGCTATTTGTATAAGCGGTACGTGCACTGATGCCTTTGGAGATTGAACGAAAATATCTGGTCAACGGGGAGGGCTGGCGTGCTCATGGATCAGGGGTTCCGTGCCGGCAGGGTTATCTCTCGACAGTACCGGAACGTACCGTCCGTGTAAGGTTGATCCGGGACAAGGGCTATCTCACTATCAAGGGGATCTCTGTCGGCGCCACGCGAGCCGAATACGAATATGAAGTCCCGGCCGGGGAGGCCAGCGAGATGCTGGATAAGCTCTGTGAACGTCCGTTGATAGAAAAAACACGTTACCGGGTAGAGCATCAGGGTCTGACCTGGGAGATCGATGAGTTCGATGGGGACAATGCAGGGCTGATTATTGCTGAGGTGGAACTTGAAGAGGAAGACCAGGTCATCATGTTGCCTGACTGGGTCGGTAAAGAAGTTACAGGTGATCCACGCTACTATAATGCAAGCCTGATAGCCGATCCTTTTACAAGATGGCCGTGATCATTCTTGCCTGTCGTCTTTTTTAACGAATTGACGTTGTCTGGCAGAGTGGTTTTTTGCTGCAGAAATATTTTTGGTTGGCGTGTGAATCTTTGGCCCCGGAATACAGCCAGCAGATCAGGAGGAACCGGTTTCGACTGGAAGTCCGGCAGATTTCCATTCCGGATAGCCGTCTTCCAGACGCCGTGCCCTTAGCCCTTGTTGTCTTAAACGCGCCACTGCATCAAAGGCCAGTACACAGTGAGGTCCCCGGCAATAGGCAACGATTTCCTGTTCAGGGTTGAGTTCTTCCAGACAGCGTTTCAGTTCGGATAGAGGGACATTAACAGCACCGGGTACGTGTCCTGCGGCGTATTCTTCCGGCGGCCGCACATCCAGCACGGTGACCAGTCCGTCCCGTACTCGTTGCAAGAGTTCCTGGCGGGGCAGGGGTTCCAGCTCGTCTTTCACCGTCAGGTAGGCATTGACCAGTCTTTCAACCTCCGCCACATGCCGTTCGGCGACACCGCGCAGTGTATTGAGCAGATCGATCACATCATCACCGCTTAGCGTGTAGAAAACCTTCAATCCTTCTTTGCGACAGCTCACCAGGCCGGTCTGGCGTAACTGCTGCAGGTGCTGAGAGGTGTTGGCCACCGTCAGTCCTGATACCTTTGCCAGTTCGTCGACGCTGCGTTCACCTTGAGCTATATATTCAAGTAATTCAAGACGGTTAGCGTGACTCAGCGCCTTTCCAACGTGGGCGAACTGGGCGAATAAATCATGTTTAAAGTGGCTGTTTGACATCTATCTATAATCTACTAGAATGGTATTCAAGTAATCAATTGAATAGTAAATTCAATGATTATTATAGCAGATGGCCTGCGGGGGGCAATCTGCAGTTTGAGAGGGTCAGTGCTTGTGAATCTTGATGACTTCATAATGAGCAACGAAATGCCAATCCGGCTAGGGTTTTTCTTTGGCATATTCGTTGTCATGGCGTTGTGGGAGATAATCAGTCCACGGCGACGCTTACAGACATCCAAGGTCATTCGCTGGACCAACAACCTGGGGTTGGTCTTTTTCAACAGTTTTGTATTGCGGTTGGTGTTTCCGGCAGCGGCCGTGGGCATGGCCGTGTTTGCCACCGACCAGGGCTGGGGGCTGTTCAACTATATAGATTCCCCGTTTTGGCTGGCCGTGCTGGCCTCGGTGATGGTGATGGACTTTTTTATCTGGCTTCAGCATGTGATGGTGCATGCCGTGCCGGTGTTGTGGCGTTTGCACCGCGTGCATCATGCGGACCTCGATTTTGATGTGACCACCGGCGCGCGCTTTCACACCCTGGAGATCCTGTTGTCCATGCTCATCAAGTTTGCCGTGATCATGCTGCTGGGTCCACCAGTCGTGGCCGTGGTGATTTTTGAAGTGGTCTTGAACGCAACCGCTATGTTCAATCATGGCAATGTGCGACTACCGGAAACCCTGGACCGGTTCCTGCGGCTGATCGTGGTGACGCCAGACATGCACCGGGTGCATCACTCTGTTGAGGATGACGAGACCAACAGTAACTTCGGCTTTAGTCTGCCGTGGTGGGATCGCCTGTTTGGTACCTACCGTGCACAACCGCGTGCCGGACACGAGGCCATGACTATCGGCATCCATACCTTCCGTGAGGACAAGTGGTGCAGTTGGCTGCCGGGCATGCTGGCAATTCCCTTTGTCGGCAAAGTGCAGGACTACGCCATCAATCGTCGTCAATGGGGTGATGACCATGAACAATAACCATCTCATGCGGATCATCCTGTTCCTGGGGCTATTGGCCGCAGTCGCGTTGGCCATTTTATACCGTGACCAGTTTGATGGTGCGGCGCTGGAGACCTGGATCCGTGATGCCGGGCCGGTTGCACCGCTGCTGTTTATGCTGATTTACGCACTGGCCGCTGTGCTGTTCCTTCCCGGTTCAGTCCTCACACTGGCCGGCGGTGCCTTGTTCGGGCCGGTACTGGGAACCCTCTATAACCTGACCGGTGCCACCCTGGGCGCCACCCTGGCCTTCCTGATTGCACGTTACCTGGCATCGGACTGGGTCGCCGAAAAGACCGGCGGTCGCGTAAAGCAATTAATAAACGGTGTTGAGGGGGAGGGCTGGCGCTTTGTCGCCTTTGTGCGGCTGGTGCCGTTGTTCCCGTTTAACCTGCTGAACTATGCACTGGGGCTGACGCGCCTGCGGTTGCTACATTACATCATTGCGACTTACCTGTTCATGTTACCGGGCGCCATTGCCTACACCTACCTGGGCTATGCCGGTCGCGAGGCAGTCGCCGGTGGCGAGGGCATGATCCAGAAAGGCCTGCTGGCGCTGGCGCTGCTGGCCGTGGTCGCTTTTTTGCCGCGCCTGATCGGTAACCTGCGCCGTGGCCCCATGATAGACATAGCAGAGTTCAGGCAGCGACTCGATACCGAAAAGAATTTACTGGTGCTTGATGTGCGGACACCTGAAGACTTCGTCGGTGAACAGGGACATATCGAGGAAGCAATAAATATCCCGGTAGAAGATCTGCAGCAGCGTATGGATGAGATCGGTGATTACCTGGAAAATCCGGTTGCGATCGTTTGCAGGACGGACAAAAAGTCCGTAAAGGCGGCACTGTTATTGACGGAAGAGGGTTTCGCCGACGTGCATGTGGTGCGCGGCGGCATGACAAAGTGGATAGAGGCGGGCCTGCCGGTGATCCCGTAGTTGAGGCATATTGCCATGACGACCATTACTATCGTAATTCAGAATGCCCCTTACAGGGAAAATAACAAGGCTTGGCATGCCTTGCGGTTTGCCGGTGCGGCGCTGGCTGAGGATATGAGTGTCCGCGTGCATCTGCTGGACGATGGGATTGAAGTCGGGTGTCACAGTCATCAGGTGCCAGAGGGTGCTGTCAATCTTGAAGAGTTGCTTGGCGAACTGATTGAGTGCGGGCTGGAAGTAAGCGCATGTGGCATGGCATTGAACGATTGCGCCATTGACGCGTCGGCCATGCTGTCGGGAATCGAATGTGGCTCCATGAAAGCACTGGCGAGCTGGGTGAAAGAAAGTAACCATGTCATAGTGTTCTAGGGGGATATAAATGCCGCAGGAAATACCAGTGCTGGTTCATAATCCCCGGGACTTGGGCAGTTCACGGCAGGATCTCATGCCGGGTCGCTACAGTGTTGCAGTGCAACTACTCAGTATGGCGGCCTTCACCCTGGCCTTTTTTGGCTGGCTGAATGAGACTTGGCTATTTTGGTTCGAGAACCCTGTCTGGCTCAACCGCTACACCGAGTATGGCATCATCCTCGGGTTTGGCATCTGGCGCATTCTGGCCGAGCAGAACCCGTACACCCGCAAGCGTTTCATTATTCTGGTATTCGTAGTCACGGTGTTCTGGTGGCTGATTCCCTGGCTGCATCCGGTCTATGAACCCTATGTGGGGTTCCTCTGGGCGCAGCCGGTATTTCCGTCTTTGCATGTGCCGGGCACGGTGACATTTTTTCTGATTCTGGGCCTGGTCTTTCTGTTTGGCCGGCGTGTTATTTGTGGTTTTGGTTGTCCCTGTGTAGGGATCCGCGAGACCGTGGGTTTTCCCTTCCGGAGGAAAACCCCGCGTTCCAGATGGACCTGGCGGCTACGCCACAGCAAGTGGTTTTTCTTTAGCTACTATGTCGGGATTATGGTGGCGACCCAGTTCCCGCCAAATTCATGGACAGTGAGTTTTGTCGGTGGTTTTTACCTCATTGTTGCAGTGACCTACTTTGGTACGTTCTTTATTGCACCACTGACCGGTAACCGCTTTTACTGCCGCTATCTGTGTCCCTTCGGCGCCACCTTCGGGCTGCTCAATCATGCCGGCTTCTACGGCATCGATATGGATACCGACAAATGCATCGACTGCCAGCGTTGCGAACAGGTGTGCGACATGGGGATTCCTGTATGGAATCAGGGTAAGGAAGCCGGTCGTGTCACAGCACTGGAGGATTGCATGGGCTGCGCACGCTGTGTGGTGTCCTGTCCCGTCGATGCGCTGGAAATTCGTGATGTGCGCAATCTGTTCAAAAAATCCCTGGTGCAGAATGCCAGTCATTTATTGAAACGTAATCCGCTCCAGGATCCCGGCCGCCAACTGGCGGGCAGTCGTTTATCAACAGATCGAGTGGGTGACTGGTCTGAAATTACCAGTAAACCGTCCCTGGCCATGATTCAGCAGCAGGCCAGTCGTTGCCTTGATTGTGGTCTGCCGGGATGCAGCAACGCCTGCCCCTTGAATAACCGTATTCCCGAATGGCTGGAGCAGGTGGCTGCCGGTAATATGCGGCTGGCAGCAGAGATCGCCCACACTACCAGTAACCTGCCGGAAATCTGTGGCACCTTATGCCCGCAATACCGCCTGTGCGAAGGTGCCTGCACCAAGGCGAAAGAGCCGGGTGGTGCAGTAACGATTGGTGCGATTGAACGCTATCTGGCCATTGAGGCTTTGGATAACAACTGGCAGCCTCTGAATACAGTAAAG
>DAOVVG010000100.1 GCA_030632175.1 Gammaproteobacteria bacterium | reverse complement strand
CGACACATTTGCCGGTGCTGCAGTGTTCTGATAGGTGTTCGGAAAGTAGGGTGTTGCGGTGACAGTGTGTGGTAGTGCAAAAGCAAAAAGGAGAAATACAGCCAGGAGATTAGCTTTCATTGAGGCCTCTGTATGCGGGTTCTGATTCTGAAAAACAAGCCGGGCTGCAACCCGCTTGTCTAGAACGCTTTATACAACAGATGGTCGTGGGTTGCCAGCGTATACACATCCTTGTGTAAGCACTGGAACCTTTTTCTAACTTTTACTGGGCCGGTGCAGCCGGTGCAGCTACAGGCGCGGGGGCCGGTGCATAGCCGTAAGGTGCGCCGTAGCCACCACCATAGCCAGGACCGTAGCCACCACCATAGCCACCATAGCCAGGACCATAGCCACCATAGCCAGGACCGTAGCCACCACCATAGCCGCGACCGTAACCGCGATAGTCGTTATAACCACGACCGTAACCACGACCGTAACCGCTACCACGGCCACTACCACTGCCACTCATGTTAAAGCCGAAGTTTCCGTCCATATTACCGTCACCCCAGCCGTCACCCCAGCCATCGTTACCCCAGCCGTTGTTACCATAGTTGTTACCACCCCAGGGACCCCAGTTACCCCATGCGTGTGCAGCGGTCATGGGCAGGGCTGCAAGGCCAGCGATAAATGCAGCTGTAATCGTCATTTTCAAAGTTTTCATTGTTAAATCCTCTCTCTTCTCATGTAAAAATTAACAAAACGTGTGTTTACTTAAGGCACGGTCTATTCTCGGGGTATGGCGCTGCGAGTAAATTGACCTGCGTCAAATTGTGAGCGGGTTTTTAAATATATTCTTGTGCGCGTAGAGTGGTCAAGCCCGGTCCTGGCCGGCATCATGGACAGCTATTTGAATACCACAGTAAACAACGGGATTAACGCTATGCGTATGCTTTTTGGGGTATTTCTGTTGACAATCAGCAGTCTGGCGCTGAGTGCACCGCAAGGTGATGCGCTCTATGCCAGTCACTGTGCAGCCTGTCATGGTGATACCGGTGCCGGTGGTGTTGGTGTGCCGCTGTCACTGCCCTCTTTTTTAAACAGTGTGGATGACGACTTTCTCCGCAAAACCATCCGCTACGGCAGGCCCGGCCGGGTGATGCCGGCGTTCAGGGCGCTTAGCAATGCCCAGGTCAATGCCATTGTTCGTCATATTCGCGGCTGGTCCGGCAAGCCGGTGCCTGATTTTTCAGGTAAGCCGGTGCGTGGTGACGCGGAACACGGCAAGCAGCTGTTTGCCAGCCATTGTGTCGCCTGCCATGGTGCAAACGGTGAGGGTGGCAAGGGAACCGGGGTAACTTTCTCACGCAAGCGGGATCTGCCGATTATTGCACCGGCACTGAATAATGCCGGTTTTCTGGCTGCGGCGTCCGATGGCATGATCCGGCATACCCTGCAGTTCGGGCGTGAGAATACCCCGATGCGCTCCTTTTTGGAGCAGGGTCTCTCTGAACAGGATATTAATGACCTGGTCAGTTATGTACGTTCTTTCGGAAGCGGGGTAGCGCCACCAGGCAAGCAGACGGCTACTGTCACTGAAACGACGATTACCGCAGAGTCATCCTATTCGCTGGAAGAAACCATCGAGAATCTGGAAGGGGCCATTGTCAGTCAAAACTTCATTCTGATCAGAACGGGTACCCTTGAACACGGACTGACCACCGAGGGTGAGGAAGACAGCAAAGAAGTTATCCTGCACTTTTGCAACTTCAGTTTTCTTTATGAGGCACTCAAGGTCGATCCGCGGGTCGGTATGTTTCTGCCATGCCGGGTGACTGTTACCGAGCGGGATGGCAAGGTAATGGTAACCACCATCAATCCGCTGTATCTGAGTCGCCTGTTTAACAACAGTGAGCTTGATGAGTTTTGCAAGCGGATGCACGGTGTCTACAGTGCGATCCTGGAGGATGCAACGTTATGAAGAGATGGCTTGCCAGCATTTTCCTGCTCTGCTCATTGCTGCATATACCCTCGCTGGTTTATGCGGAAGAAATTATTATGACGCGTTCCGTGCTGGCCTTTCCGGAGGCCATGCTGGCGTTGCAGGAATCCATAACCGCGCATGGTTACACGGTTTCCCGGGTGCAACGGATCGATGTCGGGTTGACGGGGATGGGCTACAAGACAGACAAGTACCGGGTGGTCTTTGCCGGCAAAATTGAGGAGATCCGGGAACTGACAGACAAGGCGCCAGCGTTGACGGCCTATTTGCCCCCCAAGATATCAATCTTTGCTGAAGGTGAGCAGACGGTGCTGGTGACCATTAACCCGCAGGTGTATGCCGAGATCGCCGGAGATGCGATAGATCCGATTATTTTTACCCACTGGGAAAGTGATCTGCGTTCCATCTTCCATGATGTCAATGTGGCCAGATAGCTGTTTGTCTATATAACTGCCTGTTTAATATGTATTTTAAATAAAAAGATGCGGGCAAGATGCCCGCACAAGGGAGGAGTAATACACTAAAAATACGGCAGGTGGAGGATATCGCTGCCAATCTTGAGTATATTTATACGGTGTTGCGCGCAGCGCATCCTTGATTTAGATCAAGTCCCCCGCTAAATAATAAATATGGGAATAAATTCCCAATCATTGGAAATGATGCTAACCTACAGGACAACACTGCTGTGCGCCTGATTTTCCGCGTGCGCCGGATGTCGCGGGAGTGCTCGGGATGCGGGTATGTGCCGATCCATGTACCAGGCAGGTTGACCGGAAATTTTCAGGCATGAGTAAACGACAACAAAAAATACTGTTCGTGGCTGTCAGAAAGCTGATACGGCCACTGGTAAGAATTCTGTTGCGTAACGGGGTCGCCTACGGTGCCCTGGCTGACGCCATCAGGAAGTGTTATGTCGATGTCGCGTTTGAGGATTTTTCACCCGAGGGAAAAAAGCAGACTGTTTCCCGTGTGTCTGCGCTGACAGGACTGACGCGCAAGGAAGTCAAACGATTGCATGAACTGGATGGTGCGGACCACGAGGCCAGTCAGGAGCGTTACAACAGGGCGGTACGGGTGATCAGTGGCTGGATGAATGACCGGCGATTCCTGGATGCAAAAGGCAAACCGGCTGTTTTGCCGCTGCAAAACAGCAAAAAATCGTTCGAGGCGCTGGTCAGGGATTACAGCGGCGACATTCCTGTCAGGGCAATGCTTGCCATGCTGGAAGAGGCCGGCAGCGTCTCAACCGGGCAGGGCAGGGTCAGGCTGGTCAAACATGCCTATGTGCCGGCAGGAGATGATGAGGCCAAGATCAGGATTCTGGGTACCGATGTAAGCGAGTTGATTTCAACAATCGATCATAACCTGACGGCCGCGCCGGACGAGTTGCTGTTTCAGCGCAAGGTCGCTTATGAGGATATCAACCCGGAGTCGCTGGACAAGCTTAAAAAGCTGTCATTTGCCAGGGCGCAATCCCTGCTGGAGAGGCTGGACCGGGAATATGCGAAGCATGAGCAAACAGAGGATGCCGGCGAAGGCGCGAGTATCAGCCTGGGTATCTATTATCACGAACAGAAGTCTCCGGAGGAGTAACCGTCATGTTGGCATTGTTGCATAGAGTCACCGCAGGCCTTTTGGTCGGCTTGTTCATTGTTGTTGCTGCTGGTTGTGGCAGCGGTGGTGGAGGCGGTGGCGGTGGCGGACTTGCCGGTGGTATTGGCGGAACCGGTGTGGTTGCCCAGGGGGCGATTACCGGGTTTGGCAGCATCTTTGTCAACGGTATTGAATTTGAAACCGATAGCAGCAGCTTCGATGTAGATGATGACAGTGTGGCAACAGAGGGTGATCTTGCTCTCGGCATGGTTGTTACTGTCATCGGCACAATCAATAACGATGGCGTTACCGGATCGGCAAGCAGCGTTGAATATGATGACGAAGTTGAAGGCCCTGTCGGCAATGATCCGCTGGAAGATGCGGATATGATTACCAGGACCTTTACTGTGTTTGATGTCACTGTAGTGGTTAACAAGAACACCACGGTGTTTTCGAACACCAGCTATGAAAGCCTGGCACGCAATGACATCGTCGAGGTCAGCGGGTTTTATAACGAGGACGGCTCGCTGGTGGCCACGCGCGTTGAAAAGGAAGGGACGCTGTCGCTGGGTGTTTCTGAAGTCGAACTCAAGGGTACAGTCACCGGCTTTAATGGTAGTAATGTTTTTATTCTTGACGGGATAACCGTGACCTTTGATGGTGCAACAGATCTGTCCGATGTGCCCGGTGGTGTTATTGCAAACGGGCAGTTTGTCGAGGTGAAGGGTACGCTGGAATCTGCGACAACCATTTCGGCGATACGCATAGAGCTTGAAGATGAAGGTTTTGACGACAGTGAAGACAATATCAGTCTTGAGGGTTTTGTTACCGACTTCATTAATAACGGTAACTTCAAGGTCAGCGGGCAACAGGTGGATGCATCTGCGGCCGTGTTCACGCCCGCAAGTCTCGCTGGCAGCATCGCCGATGGGGACAAGGTCGAGGTGGAGGGCCCTGTTGAGGCCGGCGTGCTGCAGGCTGTCGGGGTGGAGCAGCGTGCTGGTGATGTGCGTGTCAGTGCCGTTGTCTTTAGCCGGAATACCGCAGCGGGTACCGTCACTTTGACTGTCGTGATCGGGCAGCCGGCACTGACTGTCAATATAGACAGTCAGACCCAGCTCGAGGACAGCCGTTTTGGAGTCGAACCTTTTACACTCGCTGACATCAATACAGGGGACTTCCTGGAGGTGGAGGGTTTTATCGACGGTGGCGGAAATATTATTGCCAGCCAGATTCAGCGGGATGAGCCTGACCGGATAGAATTGCGTGGCCCGGTCGACGTGCCGCCGACTGCCGGTGATGATTTGTCAGGTAGCGTCCGTATCCTGGGGATAGTAATCCAGACGGGTACATCAACAGATTTTGAAGATGAGTTCGATGGTGACATTAGTGGAAGCATTTTCTATGGCCAGGTCAGTGATGGTGACCTGGTGGAGTTCCGCGATGAACAACCGGCAGATGGTATTGCAGAAGAGGTTGAATTCGAAAACTGATCGCGGCCCGGATTATCCTGTCAATGGCGCCTGCGGGCGCCATTTTTTCGGAAAGGGTCTGTTCGCAATCACTCAGGGAAGCTGGGCCGGGTGGGTAAAGACATAATCATTGTTTTTCACCGGTGTATGGCACGAGAAACATTCGTTTGCGAAAGCGCTGTCTTTACCGTAGGGGTCCAGGTTCATACCCTTCCAGCGGGCAAAACCCCAGCCACCGGTGTCTTTCCATTTTTCGTTGTCCTTGAACATAAATTCGGCATGTACAAACTCACCCGGAACGACAGCTTTTTCCCAGGCCTGTAGCGTCGTATCTTTCCAGACCATCTTTCCGAGGATAGCGCCGTCTGGCCAGGGGTTGGTGTTGCCGGAACGCGCGGCGTCAACTGCGATGTCGTTACCGAGGATTACGCGCAGGGTATTGTTGTCGATGCGGCTTGAAGAAGCGATGACACGCCAGTCCCGGTAGTTTTCGGGCAGTTTTATTCCGTTCGGCGCCGGCGCCACATCAGCGGCAGGGGCAACGGACAGGCCAGTCAGGCAGGGTAATGACAGTGTCATGGCGAGGTATTTTGAGAGTTTCATGCGGTGTCTCCATTTGACGTTACTGCTATGTAGTTTAGAGTCCCTGACAGGGGACCTGTAATCCCCCCCTTTAGGGTTTAATCGGCCGAGGGGCCGATCGGTCCGGCTTTTGGCTGTAACCCGAAGCTACCGACTTTAGCCGGTGGAGTATTCACTGATCAGTGTCCGGGAAACTTCAGTATAGACGGTTATCTGGCAAACGGATTTTCAGATCCGCTTGAGGTGATACGCATGCTCGGCCAGTTCTGTTACTCCTCTTTCCTTGAAGCGGACGTTATCTTCCAGTGCGTCGAAATGAAACAGGTGTTTGACTGCGCAGCCTGGCTCAAACAGCCGTGATACTTCCTCGTGTGATACCGCAAACGGCGGGCCGCTCATTTCAAGCTGGTTATAATCGAGGGTGATTAACAGGCCTTGCGTGTCCCTGTCCAGCAGTTGTGCAAGGTGGTCTGCATAGCCGGACCGTTGTGCGGGGGTGAGCGCAATCAGTGCTGCGCGGTCATAGAAGGCATCAACCTGCCCGATGTCCTCTGGAGTGAGGTTGAAAAAGTCGCCACAGACCAGTTCTGTATTTTCATGTACATAGCGAGTGCAGTGCTTTTCTTTATGGATTTCCGGCGTCTGTCCGTTTTCAGTGAAAAAAGATTCGGCCGCGATTCGGCTGAGTTCGACGCCGATGACGCTGTATCCCTGTGCTTCGAGCCACAGCATGTCGATACTTTTTCCGCACAGCGGTACCAGTATCCGGCTGCCCGGTTCAAGCCCCAGTTTTGGCCAGTAGCGCAGCAGGTAGCTATTGACCTCGTGCTGGTGGAAGCCGGTCTGACTGGTCTCCCAGCGTTCCAGCCAGAATTGTGTATCCATATGAATCCTTCAAGAGGAAATGTCGGTTGCGGCCAAATTGCCGGCGAAGAACAGCGCTTCCGGTATTATAATGGGAATCTGATAGCGGGAGGCAGTAATGAACGAGCAGGTGAAAGATCACTTCAGACAGGCCTTCAAGGGCCGCTTCGAGAGCGTGCTGCGTTGGGAGCAGCTGGATGCCTTCTGGGAAGCCCTGCGCGCCGATGCCGCGGGTGACTGGTATATCTATGCAGTTGGTGAGCCGCCACCGCAACAACCGGCCAGTGCCGAGCTGGTACTGACCTTCCTGTCAGAGATCGAGCGCTTGTTGCGCAAGGAACATGACGAAGATTATTGCGGTGTGGTGTTTGCTGATTCGATGGAGGCACCGCAATTTGTAAAGATCTTTGACCCCAACAACCTGGGTGTTTCCTGTGGCTACAGTGACAACCCGCCGCTGCCGGGTTGGATACTTTCAAAACTGCCGCCAGCTGATCTGGATGACTCTACCCCGCTACCCGGCAACCGCCGACGCTGGTGGCGACGTTTGCTGGGTACCTGATCTATTGTAATTAATTGAATATGCTATAAATACTATTTTAATGTTGATCTAAATTAACTATTTCTAATATACTACCCGACCGGACCAGCTGACGGCAGTCGGTGTGCAGTCCCCGAATTCTTGTATTTTCCAAAATGGAGCTATTGAAATGAAAAACTTAACAAATGTAATGGTTGCAAGCCTGCTGCTGGCTGTCAGTGGATCTGTGCTGGCAGACGGTCAGAAAACCTACCAGGCCAGTTGTCAGGCCTGTCATGCCACTGGTGCTGCTAATGCTCCCAAGCTGGGTGACAAGGAAGCCTGGGCTCCGCGTATTGCCACCGGCGTGGATGCCATGCTGGCAGTTGCAATCAAGGGTAAGGGTGCCATGCCGCCAAAGGGTGCCTGTGCAGCCTGTACAGATGATGACCTGAAGGCAGCAATTGAGTACATGGTTAGCCAGAGCAAGTAATTACCGCCTGTCGGCAGCTAAAGAAAGTGTTATTGAATGGCGTGCATTTATGTACGCCATTTTTTTACCTGCAGAGGAGTAGTTCATTGATGAAAAAAATTGCAGCAGTGTTCATGGCCGGGCAGTTGATGTTTGCCGGTGGTGTCGTGCAAGCCGGTGACGTGGTAGCTGGCAAGAACAGGTCTGCCTCCTGTGCAGGCTGTCATGGCTCGCTGGGAGTCAGTAGCAATCCACTGTGGCCAAACCTGGCTGGTCAGCAGGCAGGTTACCTGGTTAAACAGCTGACAGCTTTCCGGGAGGGTACCCGCACCGATCCCATGATGACACCAATGGCAAAGCCATTGACGGATGCAGACATCCGCAACCTCGCTGCCTGGTACAACAGTCTGTAACGGAAATTTACTTTTCCGCAGGGAAAAGGAGTGACAATCAGGTAAGCGATCCGGGTGTCTTTTCCTGTGTTGCGTGGGAGGTGTACATCACCCGGTGCCGCGCATAAATAACGGTCGTCAGTAACAGCAGTGCACCACCCTGGTGTGCGACTGCCAGCGCTATCGGGACATGCAGCAACAGTGTGGAGATACCCAGCGTGACCTGTAGCAGTGCGG
>DAOVVG010000217.1 GCA_030632175.1 Gammaproteobacteria bacterium | reverse complement strand
TGGCGAAGACACAATTGAATCGCGATCTCGCAGATGCAGATGTCGAGGATATCGTGGTATTTATGACAGCGTTGACCGGTGAATACCCGGTCATCATCATGCCGCGCTTACCGGCGACCATGGGTACCAGTCTGGTTGCCGATTAAGGTTCGCTGTCTATGCCAGGGTGGCAGTGATCGCCGCCCTGGCCCTGGATGCGGGCTAAACCTTACGCCACATCAGTTGCTGCTGGAGTGTGTGCCTGATATAGGGTAATTTCTTGCCCGGCCCTGCAGAAACAGAGAGTTTGCCCAAATGCACCGAATGACAAACATGCCGACGCCCGGTGAGGCATTGCCGGGGCGGGAAGAAACCATGCCGGTCCCGGAACGGCATTACGTGAACGGTAACCCGCTGCAACCACCCTTTCCGGAAGGAATGGAACAGGCGTTATTCGGGCTGGGTTGCTTTTGGGGGGCGGAACGCAAGTTCTGGGAAGTGACAGGTGTCTACACCACGGCTGTCGGTTATGCCGGGGGTTACACGCCGAACCCGACCTACAAGGAAGTGTGCGCCGGCATGACCGGTCATAACGAAGTTGTATTGGTGGTATTTGATCCGGCGCAGATCAGCTATAGCGCATTGTTGAAGATTTTCTGGCAAGCACATAACCCGACCCAGGGCATGCGCCAGGGTAATGATGTTGGCACGCAATATCGTTCGGGTATCTACGTGTACAACGACGCACAACGCGGGGTCGCCAATGCGACCAGGGAGCGCTTCCAGTCACGCCTGCGTGAAAACGATTTCGGTGAGATAACCACTGAAATAATCGAGGCGCCGCCATTTTATTATGCGGAGGATTATCACCAGCAATATCTCGCAAAGAACCCGGGCGGCTACTGTGGGCTGGGTGGCACGGGTGTGAGTTGCGATTGATTTAGTCCGATGACCGTTCAACAGGCAAGCCTGCCTCGTACCAGCCTGACATGTGTCCCTGTAGATAAACAATCCTGCTGAAACCCTTGCTGGAAAGCGCAAGTTTACCAATGCCGGCGCGTGGTCCATGCGCACAATAAACAACAACCAGTTCGTCTCCCGGGTGGTCGATAGCGTCGGCGCGCCAGAATGCCTGCCAGAAGGGTATGTGTATGGCACCGGGTACATGACCTGACCGATATTCACGACTGGATCGGACATCGATAATCGTTGGCGCATTGCCTGACTGAATGAGTCGGTTGAGTTCAGCCGCCGGGATATGGGTCGGACGTTCTTCGCTGGCTGCCGGTATTTGCGGTGTGGCCGCGAAAGCCGACCCCAGGATCAGCAGCTGTATTGTGATGATAAGGCATCTTTTGTACATGTCTTTATATTCTAAAGGGTTTCCAGTATTTTTGTTGCAGGCGAACCCTATGTTTACAATGTAAACATAGGGGCATAGACTCACGCAAGGAGGTTGTATGCCACCAGAACATGCCGTTGGCCGCTATCACCATGGGGATCTAAGGAATGCCTTGATAGAGGGGGCAGGCCGGGTGCTCCTGGAAAAAGGGACGTGCGGGTTCAGTCTGCGCGAGGTCGCCAAGGTAGCCGGGGTGAGCCATGCTGCACCGTATCGACACTTCCGGGACAAGGCGGCGTTGCTGCAGGCGCTGAGGCAGGCCGGTTTTGAACAGCTGGGCCTGGCAATCAGGACTGCTGCAGACGGCAAACCGCATAATCCTGAACAAAAGTTGATTGAGGCCAGTGTGGCCTATGTGCATTTTGCCGTGCAGAACCCTGAAATCACACGGTTAATGTTCGGTGGCACGGTCGAGTTGCAGGAAAACGATGTCCGTCCGGACGTATCGGTAACAGCCTATGAATCCTTGCTGGATATTATTCAGGAAGGCGTTGAGCAGGGCAGCTTTCGACAACGGCCGCCACAGGAGCTGGCACTGGTTGCCTGGACATCCATGCATGGGCTGGCAATGCTGGCGGTGGCCGGGTTGCTTGCCGTGGAAGCTAATGACGAGCGGGTGCTGGATGAACTGGTCCGAGCCGTGGCACGTAATGTTATTTACGGTATCGTGAAATAGGGCTTCATGGGCAAATGTCCCTACCTATATCACGGTTTCAGCATGACTGGCCGGTCTGTTAAGCTCTCGCGATGCCACTGCGCCACCGTTTAATCAACACCCTCTCTGATGGAGAATTTCACTCCGGTGAAGCGCTGGGCGTAGCGCTGGGCGTGAGCCGAATGGCCATCTGGAAACATATCAGGGCGCTGCGTGAACTGGGTGTGCAGATTGACGTGGTGCGCGGCAAGGGCTACCGCCTGCCTGCCTCGATCGAACTGCTTGACGGTAACGCCATCTCCGCTGCTATTGCCCCCTCGGTGGCTGATCATATGGGTTCCGTCCACGTTTTTCATGAGCTGGATTCGACCAACAACTGGTTACGAGAGCAGTCGCTGGCGGGTGCCCCGTCAGGTACCGTCTGTCTTGCAGAAATGCAGCATGCCGGGCGCGGTCGGCGCGGCCGCCACTGGGTGTCACCGTTTGCGGCAAATCTCTATCTGTCTCTGTTGTGGCGTTCGGCAGCCGGTGCGGCTGCCCTCGGTGGTTTGAGCCTGGTAACCGGCATTGCCGTACTGCGCTGCCTGCGGGCGCAGGGTGTAGAGACTGCCGGTCTGAAATGGCCCAACGATATCCTTGCAGGAGATTCCAAGCTGGCGGGTATCCTGATTGATGTGGTTGGAGAAAGCAGCGGACCCTGCGCAGTGATTCTGGGTGTGGGTGTAAACGTGTGTATGCCACCGACTGCGGGCGAAGATATCGACCAGTGCTGGACAGATCTGCAGCGTTTGTCCGGGTCAGATGCGCTATCGCGAAATCAGCTGGCCGTCGACCTGCTGGAGCAGTTGCTGCCGGCAGTCGCAGAGTTTGAAGTGGCGGGGTTGCAGCCGTTTCTGGAAGAGTGGCGCCGCTACGATGTTGTTGCGGGTTGCCAGGTTGATTTGCAACTGCTGAACGGGGTAGTCAGTGGTACGGCATGCGGTATTGATGATGGCGGGGCGTTGCTGGTGGATACGGTGAAAGGTCGCCAGCGTTTCGTATCCGGCGAGGTCAGTGTGCGGATTGCATCATGATGCTATTGCTTGATGTCGGTAATACCTCGGTGAAGTGGGGGTTAAGTGCAGCGGGCAACATAGAGGTGAGCGGCTGTTTTGTGCATCGCGGCAGTAATGTGAACGATCTGGCGGAGCGGTCATGGTCAGATTTGCAGGCGCCTGCGGGTGTATACATTGCCAATGTGGCTGGGGAACAGCTGCAACGGCAGTTATCGGACTGGATCGGAACACGGTGGGGCATCGCCCCGGTGTTTGTGGTGACTACCGCGCAGGGCTGTGGTGTCACCAACGCCTACGCAGTGCCGGATGATCTCGGTGTTGATCGCTGGGCCGCCCTGGTAGGGGCGCATCATCACACCAGCGGTGCCGCCTGTATTGTTGACTGCGGGACGGCCATTACGCTGGATATGATAAATACGGATGGTGTGCATCAGGGCGGACTGATTCTCCCCGGTGTTGAGATGCTGCAGCAGGCGCTATTAAAAAACACGGCCATGCAAAGCGATTTACAAACCCTTGAGGTTGCGAACCTGTTGTCTACGCGAACAGACGATGCAGTGAACAGTGGTGCCCTGTATATGGCCGTGGCCGCGGTTGACCGTATTGTTGCAGACATGGCCGCTCAACTGGGCGTGCAACCGGAGGTGGTGATTACCGGCGGTGATGCCGTCCGGATACAAACATTATTGGCGTGCCCTGCGCGCCATGATCCCGAGCTGGTCCTCAAGGGGCTGGCGATTCTTGCCGGAGAACATTAATGCGACATGTTGTTTATTTGCTGGTAGTTGTGAATCTTGTGTTTCTGGGCTGGAATATATTTCAGAGTCAGTCTGTTATGCAGGCAGAGCGCAATATGCCAGCGATCCCGAAAACGGCTGTACCTCTGGTTACCCTGGAGGAGAAGCAGCAGGCTGCTGATGAGGTGTCTACAATAGAAAAATTGACAGACAGTAAACCGCCCGGTGCCGGTGTCGGGCTTGTGTGTCAGACGCTGGGCCCGTTTGTTGCGCTGGACGCAATGCAGGAGATGGAGGAAGAGTTGGTCGATATGGGGCTGGCACCGCAGCGGCGAGAATCGGAGAGATCGTACCCGATTGGCTACTGGGTATATCTGCCCGAGATGGCGCGTGCCGAGTCGCGGCGGCTGGCGCAGATTCTGGATGATCACAGCGACAAGGAATATTTTATCGGTAAAGGTAACCTCATTTCCCTCGGCGCCTTTAAGGAGATGTCTCGTGCCAAAGAACGACTGGAAAAGACCCGCAAGCTGGGTCTGGATCCGGTGCTGGCGACCCGTTATCGCACGGCTACCGGGTACTGGCTGGATTTTCAGACAGAAATTGCGGAAGGCAAGCAGCTCGACAGCCTGGTGACAGACAGCCCGGATATCTGGCTGCAGGACAGGGCGTGTTATTGAATTGCGGCGCGGCCGTCAATTCAATAGAATAGGCCGCCTTGTCGATTGCAGACAAGATGCCGGCGTAGCTCAGCTGGTAGAGCGCTTCACTTGTAATGAAGATGTCGGGGGTTCGACTCCTCTCGCCGGCTCCA
>DAOVVG010000270.1 GCA_030632175.1 Gammaproteobacteria bacterium | reverse complement strand
TGGTATGCCGCGGGTGTCATGCGCAGCCTGCACCGCTATGCATCTGACGCCCTGGTCATCGTCATGATGCTGCACCTGGTACGAGAATTTGTCATGGACCGCTACCGCGGTGCCCGCTGGTTTTCCTGGTTTACCGGGGTGCCCCTGCTGTGGTTCGTGTTTGCCTGCGGCATCACCGGCTACTGGATGGTCTGGGACGTGCTTGCCCAGTACATTGCCATCGCCACCACGGAGTGGCTCGACACCCTGGGCATCTTTGGTGAAACAATCGCCCGGAATTTCCTGAATCCTGACATCCTCAGCGGCCGTTTCTTCACCCTCATGGTGTTCATTCACATTGCCGTGCCACTGTTCCTGCTGCTGGCCATGTGGATTCACATCCAGCGTCAGAACTATGCCAAGGTGAACCCGCCAAAGGCACTCGCTATCGGTACCCTGGGCATGCTGCTGGTACTGTCCTTTATCAAGCCGGCGGTCAGCCAGCCCCCGGCAGACCTGGGTATCGTCCCGGCAGTCATCAACCTTGACTGGTTTTACCTGGCGGCCTACCCCCTGCTCGACATTGTCCCCGGACTGGCCATGTGGGCAATCGCCGTAGGCGGCTCCCTGTTACTGGCGCTCCTGCCCTGGCTGCCACCCCGTCGCCGCGAGGCAGCGGCCGTGGTTGATCTCGATAACTGCAACGGTTGCGGTCGCTGTGTGGATGACTGCCCGTTTACCGCAGTCACACTCCAAAAGCGCACGGATGACAGCGCTTTTTCAGAGGAAGCCGTGGTCAGGACAGAGTTGTGCACCAGCTGTGGAATCTGTGCAGGTGCCTGCCCGACATCTACCCCCTTCCGGCGTACCTCCGAACTGGTTCCAGGCATCGACCTGCCTGATCAGGGTATGCAGGCCTTGCGTGATGATGTCCTTGCAGCGGCAGCCAACCTGTCCGGCGATGCGCGCGTCATTGTCTTCGGCTGCAAGAACGGTCCCGACCTGAAACGACTCGAAGGGCCCACTGTTGCCGCAGTGGAGCTGCAGTGTATTGGCATGCTGCCGCCCTCCTTCATCGATTTTCTCATCACTCGCCATCACGTGGATGGTATTTTCCTGACAGGCTGTATCCTGGGAGACTGCCACAACCGGCTGGGCAACAAGTGGACAGAACAACGGCTTGCCGAGGAGCGTGACCCCTACCTGCGACAGCGTGTGCCACGTGACCGTCTGGGCACTTTCTGGGCCGGACTGACCCACAACACACGGCTGCAACAGGAACTGGCCGCGTTCCAGGAACGGATCACAGGACTCCCGCCATACCATCGACCGTCGCGCAGCCCGTCCAGCCAACAGCCCGCGGAGACCAGCGATACTCATGGCTAGCCTTTCTAAATACATCGGTCAGGCAATCGCCTATGTGCTGTTTGCCGCGGTGACTGGCTATTTTGCCACACAACCTGCCTATACTTACTTCGCCCCGGACAAGGCGCAGATCAAGCTCAGTTTCGGCCACGCCGGTGACCACGAGACTGAATGCCGGCGTCTGACGCAGGAGGAACTGAACCAGTTGGCGCCCAACATGCGCCGCCCACTTGACTGCCCGCGTAGAAGGTTGCCGGTACTGATCGAGCTGGAGCTGGATGGCGAGTTGCTCTACAGTGCAGAATTACCACCCTCGGGCATAGCGGGAGACGGCGTCTCTACAGCCTATAAAACATTTGCCGTAGAACCCGGCCAGCACCAGCTGGTTGCCCGGCTGCGCGACAGCAACCGTGCCGAAGGTTTTGATTATGAGAAGACGTCCAGTATTACATTGTCACCACAGCAAAACTTTGTAATCGATTTTCACCCGTCCAGGGGCGGATTCCTGTTTTTGTGAGGCTGTCATGGCACTGATTGAATGGAAAAAAGAGTTTGAGGTAGGCATAGCCGATGTCGATCATGAGCATCAGGAGCTCATCAAGCTTATCAACGACCTGCATGACGCCATATCCGGAGAGAATGCGACCATCTCCGTAATGGATTTCCTCGGCGAAATCTACTCACATGTCTCGGCACACTTTGCGCTTGAAGAAAAAATCATGCGGGATCACAAGTATGACCAGTATACGGATCACAAGGCAGACCATGAACGGCTGCTTGATGAACTGCGCGACATCATGGATGACTATGAAGAGAGCGCCTACTTCAGTAACGAGGAATTTTCCGCTCATATCGAACGCTGGTTTACCGAACACTTCAAGACCAGAGACGCTCGCCTGCACAAACACCTTGGGTAACTGTTCACCTGCAGGAACACCACGCAAGTGCGATTCGCGGATACGATCCGCTCCTACGGATGAATTTCTGTAAGTGCGATCATGTTTTCCGCATCCACCCGTACCCTGAAGATACTGGCTGCCGTACTCTGGTACAGCGGTGCTATCATCCTGTTAACCAAGGGCACCACTCTGCTACTTGAGGCTGATTCATTACAGCCGGGACGCTACTGGACCTGGATGACTGTCGCGTTGGGACTGTCCATTGGCTGGCTGAAGGTGAAATTCATATTCCGCCGGGCTTGCCAAAAAAATCTCACGAGAATATCGCTTCTCAGCGCACCAAAAATATGGCAGTTTTACCGACCCGGATTCCTGCTGTTTCTGGCCGCCATGATTATTATCGGCTCGACCCTGTCCAGAATGGCACACGGTAACTACCCGTTCCTGATCACCATGGCGACACTGGATTTCAGTCTTGCCACTGCGTTGTTCGGAAGCAGCTTCGTATTCTGGAAACAACAGGCCTTTAAACAACAAGCCGGCGATCAAAAACTCCAATAAACGGAACAGATTCACCATGAACATTGATCACACTAGTGGTAGCGAGATCACCAACAAACTGGCACTGGAGATGCCAGGGGAGCGGATGCGTAGCCTGACCATCGGCTGGTTGTCGCTTGCCCTGGGCTCACTGGTGGTGGGCGGGCTGCTGACCGTCGTGATCGTGCTGTCCCGCACGCCCTATATCCAGGACATCTTCCCCTGGGTGGACCTGTTCCACACCGCGCTCGTGGTCCATGTTGATCTCACCGTACTGGTCTGGTTCCTTGGTATGGCCGGCGTTATCTGGAGTGTTAACAGTCAAAGCGGCTGCCTCCGATGCGGCTGGGTATCACTGCTGCTCTGCATTACAGGCTCCGTCATCATTTCCCTGTCGCCATTTCTGGGATCAAGCAGTCCGTTAATGATTAACTATATCCCGATCCTGAACGACCCCCTGTTTTTTACGGGTTTGGCCGTGTTCGGTGGCGGCTTTCTGCTGCTGGTGCTGCGCGGTCTGTTTTTTTCCCGCCCGATCGGCATGCGTGTCACCGGACAGGGTGCGCTGCGTTTCGGCCTGTATTCAGCACTCATTTCCGCCGTGATTGCCATGGGCGCGCTACTTGCTTCATGGATTGGAATACCAGCATCAATACAGGGCGAGTATTACTTTGAACTGTTGTTCTGGGGTGGCGGGCATACCCTGCAGTTCGTCCATATCCAGCTAATGCTGGTCTGCTGGTTATGGCTGGCGACCGAATCCGGCATTGCCTCCCGGCTGACACCGCGACCAGTGTTGTT
>DAOVVG010000183.1 GCA_030632175.1 Gammaproteobacteria bacterium | reverse complement strand
TCACCGCTGGGCATTACCGGCCTGACGACTGCCGATGGTCGCGCAACCATCATGATGCCGCATCCTGAACGGGTCTTCCGTAGTGTTACCCACTCCTGGCACCCGGATGAGTGGGGCGAGGATGGTCCGTGGCTGCGCATGTTCAGGAACGCCCGTGTGTGGATTGACACGTGATTGACATCAACCAGGATCCGATCCGCTTCGGACATTCTTGAATATGTCGATGAACTATCAACTGAATGTCCGAAAATGACGGTGAATGCTGCCGCTGGGCGTTAGCTGACCATAGATGGACGATGAGGGTCTATCAATACGTGCCCAATCGCTTTCAGGGATTCTCCTCGCTGCCACATATTCCACAGCACTGCTTTATCTGCAACCGAGTATTTTCTTCGAGTTCTGTATACCATTTTTCAACACCCGATCTATTACATAAAGATTAAAGTGTTGCGCTCACCGATTGAACCCGCCACCCAAATCAGTTGTTTAGTCGCGGCTAATATAATCAAAGGCTTGACGACAGGACTGGTTCTGCCCCGGTCTAGTGGACACATCTAAATTGATCTAAAGTAAGTGTCAGGAGGTGTGTGATGGGCAGGACGAGGAAATACAAGCGGTATAGCCCTGAGTTCAAACGAGAAGCACTCAAGCGCGCCAGTGAAGACGGCACAACTGATAAAGGATTTACGGAGCAATCATCATGAAGAAATCACGTCTATTGGGTGCTGCGCGCGCCTGTGTAATCACATTTGTTACAGTTTCAGACACAATGCAGCCCTAGTCGCCAGAAAAGCGGAGAGAACTAATGAGAGCACACTCAAAACGTCCTATGTGGTGGCTGCTGAGTTGTCTCTTCGTGCTCCCAGGGTGTAACAGTAGCAGCGGTGGTGATCCGTCAGGCGCGATTGATTTACCCGAAAGCGGAACACCGAATGCAGCGCCTGTGGCGGTAGCCGACAGCTATACGACGGATCCGGACACGCCGCTGAACCTGGCCGCGCCGGGGATGTTGGGCAATGACAGCGATGCGGACAGTGATCCGCTGACGGCGGTGCTGGTGAGCGGCGTGAGCAACGGCACGCTGACGCTGAATGCGGACGGCTCGTTCGACTACACGCCGACGGCCGGCTACGAGGGGCCGGACAGTTTTTCCTATGTGGCGAACGACGGCTTGTTGGACTCGGTGGCGGCCACGGTGAGCCTGATGGTGAATGCGCCAGCGTTCGCGTGTTCGCAGGTCATCGGCTTTTCGCAGACCGGTCAATGGTATACGGGTGAGAGCAATACGGACCTCGCCGGGTTTCAAGCAATTGTAAATAACGACCGCTGGCAGGTTTTATTTCGTGGCGGTGCGGGTGTAGAAGAGTGGTCCGATCCAAACTTTGTTGGGTGGGACGTGCCTTTGCTAGCGCCGTGTGTGGACAGCGCCGATAAGCCGGACAGAGTAATCCTGACGATTAGCGGTGATATTGGTAACGTCGTAAACGATCCGCAGGTCTGGGCGGACGAGATTGATCGGGCCATTACAACTATTACCCTGAAATACGACTCAGTAAGGCAAGTGTTGTTGCAGCCAGTGGTCGGTGGACCTAACGACAGCCTTTGTACATTTGACAATCAAGAGGTCAGGGCATCGGTCAATCACCCTGTCATAGACCAGGCGATTGAACGAGTGGTTGCTAACCACAGCGTTGGTATCGCGGTAGCAGCAGGTTTCTCTCCCACCGTCGCTGACTGCAGTGATTACCGGGACACCCTAGGGCACCTGACCGAAATGGCTAGCGACGCCGTGGGGCGAAAGATTGGGTTGTTCTACCTAGACCGGTAGTAAGCAATAGGATCTTTGGTACTCGCGAGCAGAGCGCCTCTTAGACTCAAGCAGCTGTTGCTGAAGTAGCTTTAGCTGTAGGTGAGGAATGACTGCTTCTGGCAGCCGAAAAAGGACCTTTACGGCAATGAGAAAGAGGCGCCAACAGGTATTGCCCGTGATGCCAGAGTTGGTCCTTATTCAGCACATTCAATACACAAGGTTACGTAAGGAACAGCCTCAAGTCGTTTCTCGGCAATAGGATTTCCGCACTTTTTGCATACCCCGTATGTATTTTCCTTGATACTGAGTAGTGCTTTGTCTATTTGCTGAACAATGGTTTTGGCTTCATGGTCCAGCGCATTCAATACATCATCATTTTCCCGTTGAGTGACCTGTTCGGAGAAGTCCTTCTCGACAGGCTGTTCACGGTGATGAGCATCTTTATTAATCGCATTGATACGCGATGTCATTTCATCGCGTAATACATGTAGCCTGTTCTCGTAATCAGCGTAATTTACCATTGGGTCCCCCGCATTATCCTGTTGCCTTTATCATTGCAAACAGCTCATCTTTTAACGCAAGTCGCTTCTTCTTCAGGCTCTCCAGGTATTCATCCGAGGTGTTTTCAATGCCGCCCTCAACTCGAAGCACCGCATGATCGGTCTCATGATATTTTTCAAATTGACTGGCGAAATGCCGGTTAGTTGTCTTCAGATCATGGATACGTTCTTTGTATTCAGGAAGCTCATGAATTAAATCGTGTTTTTCAAGTGGCATGGGTTCTCCCTGGTAAGCAGGTTGTATTCGATAATTAATGGTATGCGAATGTTTTTAGGGTGTACTTGATGTCAATCAAGTTTCAGCCACGGGCGCTTACCTGATTCGGGATGATCAGGAGGAGATGAGGTCAATATTGGTCATCCGGCTTGCCGGATGAGTTGTTGCCTGGACAGGGGAGGCAGCTCGATGTGTCTGTGGGGTAAGGTCTGGATGAGCCCGCATGTGGATGCATTATCGCCTGGAAACCCAGGCGCCTTCCAGATCCAGCGTCTGTTCTATAGCCGGGATCTCGGCCTTGGCCGAGCGGCTGCTCTGGAAGCCGGCAATCCTGATGCGGTGCATGGGTTTGTCGTTGATTGTTGCGGTGAAGATTTCGGCATCGATGCCTTTTTGTTTGAACACTGCGAGCATTCTTTCAGCGGTTGACTTGCGGGTATATGAAGAGAGGTTGATAACCCACTTGCCGGTCTTTGCATCAGGCAGTACGGGTGTTTGGGTGGCTGTTTCTATTTCCCGGGCAATGTCGGGCGCCGCTTCAGCGCTGGCATCGGTGGTGTTCAGGGCGACAGCCGCCGGGGTCTCAACAACAGCCGGTTTGTCCTCAGGTGTTTCTGCCGGTTCTGCAACGGCGGGTTCTGTGGCGTCGGTCTGTTCGTCCGATGCCGATACCGGTACTGCAGCTGTTGTTTGCGCATCAATAACCGGTGCTGTGGTCTGTGACTGTTCAATAGTTTCAGGTTCTGTAACGGCGACATCGGCCTGCGCAATTTCCACTGATTCGGTGGCGGGTTTCTCACCTTGTTCTGCCTGTACAGTTTCCTGTGTTGCCGTTACAGCGGGTGCTTCATTCTCTGTGGAACCAGGTGTGAACGGCGGTGGTGTTGTGGCAATCGTCGCGACCAGTTCCGGTTCGTCCTGTGAGGGCTGTTGGGTGTAGACCGTTGTCGTTACGGCGGTTTCGGTAATCACTGTTTCGATGGCGACCCTGTCAACGTGGTCTGTGGATGTGACCGGAGCAGGCTGCAAGGCGGGTTCCAGAACGATCTTGTCCTGCTCCGGAGTGACGGGGGTGCCTGCTGCCGGGGGAGACAGGGTTTCCAGGCTGGCCAGTGAGGCCGTCGTGTCGGCTGGCGTGCTCGCCTGCCTGTCTGCGACAATCGGGGCCGGCTGGATGGCGGAGCTGGCCAGTTGTGGCGTGGACGTTGTTGAAAGATAAACGCCTGAAATGCCAACCAGCAGGCTGGCCAGCGCCACAACGGCCAGCCCGGATAACAGCCGGTCACCAAAACCGCGTTTGACCGGTTGCTTCGGGTATATACGCCGGGCTGTGCCTTCCCAGACACGGTCGTTACCCTGATTGCCCGATTCATCCCACTATTCCCACGGACGCGGCCCATCCGCAAAACCGTCTGCGCCCTCGGCCTGTAGCTTCTCCCTGAAAACCTGTTGTTTTTCCTGTTGCGTCTGAGACATAAACTATTTTTCCAGTCGTTTGTATTTTATGCGATGTGGCTGGTCGGCATCTGCGCCAAGGCGACGTTTTCTGTCTGCTTCATAATCAGCATAGTTGCCTTCAAACCAGATTGCCTGACTATCACCCTCGAATGCAAGGATATGGGTGGCTATCCGGTCGAGGAACCAGCGGTCATGCGAGATCACCACCGCGCAGCCGGGGAAGTCCAGCAGTGCTTCTTCCAGTGCCCGCAAGGTTTCTATATCGAGGTCATTGGTTGGTTCATCAAGCAGCAAGACGTTACCGCCACTCTTCAACAGCTTTGCCAGGTGTACCCGGTTGCGTTCCCCTCCGGACAGGTTGCCAACATGTTTTTGCTGGTCGCTGCCGGAGAAGTTGAAGCGTGAAACATAGGTGCGCGAATTCAGTTCGTTTTTACCAACAGTAATAATGTCCTGACCGTCAGAGATCTCTTCCCAGACGGTCTTGCTGTCATCAAGGCTGTCACGGCTTTGATCGACACAGGCAATGTTCACTGTTTCGCCGATGCGCAGTTCACCGGAATCGGGTTGCTCCGCGCCAGTCAGTATGCGAAACAGCGTGGTCTTGCCAGCACCGTTGGCACCGATGACACCGACAATACCGCCGCGTGGCAGGTTAAAGTTCAGGTCCTCATACAGCAGGGTGTCGCCGTAGCGTTTGCTGATATGGTTTGCCTCGATGACGAGATCGCCCAGTCGCGGACCCGGCGGGATAAAGAGTTGTTTGGTCTCGTTGCGCTGCTGTGCTTCCTGTGAGGTCAGCTCATCGAACCGGGCCAGCCGCGCCTTGCTCTTGGCATGTCGTCCCCTGGTACCCGAACGCACCCATTCCAGTTCGGCCTTGATGGCCTTTTGGCGAGAAGAGGCCTGCTTCTCCTCGATTTCCAGCCGTTGTTCTTTCTGTTCCAGCCAGGACGAATAGTTACCTTCCCAGGGAATGCCGTGGCCGCGATCGAGTTCTAGAATCCAGCCAGCGGCATTGTCGAGAAAGTAGCGGTCATGGGTGACGGCAACCACCGTACCCGGGTATTCCACCAGGAAGCGTTCCAGCCAGGCGATGCTTTCCGCGTCGAGGTGGTTGGTGGGCTCATCCAGCAGCAGCATACCCGGATTGGAGAGCAGCAGCTTGCACAGCGCAACGCGGCGACGCTCACCGCCGGAGAGTTTGCTGACGTCGGCGTCCCACGGCGGCAGGC
>DAOVVG010000013.1 GCA_030632175.1 Gammaproteobacteria bacterium | reverse complement strand
GTGTAGAGCAGTTTATTCGCACCTTCGGCTATGACATAACGACCGGGGCCATACTGATATTCGACCGTGTCAAAGCCAGCAATCCGGATTTACGCAAGCGCTGGCTACATCACTCCATAAAGAAGCCGGAGTTGACGCCCTATGGCTATACAATAAAGGCTTCCGGGAAAGATAAGACAACCAGCCAGGGGACATCCCGACTGGATGCGCATGTCCTGTTGCCACGAAAACCCGACATCGCTGTCGTTGGTGGACCCGGCTTTGAATTCCATGTCGAGGGCAAAAACTACAATGAAGGAGGCAAAACCCTCCAGGCGATTAGCAAAAAAAAGACCCCCGTAGAAGCGGGTAATTGGCGGATCGAATTAAGCCCGTCTGTAAAAGCACAGGACGATCTCTTTATGGTCGTGCTGCTGCCTCACAAAACATCGGGACGATCCCCATACCAGGTCCGCTTGCTGGAAGAAGACTCACGCATTGGCTGCGAGGTCGTATCACCTGGCAAAACAACACGCTGGTGGTTCGACACCAGCCACCACGGTCCATTGGTTGAAGTGACATCAGGCAATGGCAAGCATCGTACGCATGACGTACGTGTTGATGCTGGTAATGGTGAACCGATTCTTCACCAGGAGCCTGCAGACAACAGATGAAAAATATCCTGGGAACAATAGTCGTCACTCTATTGAGTACCGTCTTTGCACTGCTACTTCTGGAATTCTCTATAAGGATGATAATTGGTGTACCACAGAAAGAAGCACTTCCCGTTGTTAGAGTCAAACCTGACTCCGATACGGGCTGGGTTATGCTCCCGCTTGATGAACACTATACTTATGAAAATTTCGTCAAATTGAATTCACTCGGTTTCCGCGGACCTGAAGTATCATCAAAGCGTAAAAATGAATATAGAATTCTGGCCATCGGGGACTCACACATCTATGGCCAGGGGGTCGCTGATAATGAACTCATGACGACTGTTCTTGAGAAAAAACTTGATCAATCAACTCCCCCCTGCGCCTATACCGTCATCAATATGGGGATCAGGGCGTACAGTACAAATAATGAACTGGCATTACTCAGAAAATTCGGACTGCCCCTTGATCCTGATCATGTTATCGCTTTCTTCTTCATCAACGACTTCAATCAAGTTGATATAGCCAGTCGATACAGCAGATATGCTGACTTCGACTGGTATGCCTTTGACTTTTCTGACAAGCCGACAGATAAAATAATTCAACGATGGAAGCTGCTGCAGTTAGCACGTCGCAGTGCTGCATTGATGTGGATTTATGATATTTACAAGGGCCGGGACAGCAAAGACAATGCCATAAACAAATTGCTGAGTGGCCAGGTTGATACTGCGCTCCAGGGCGAGATCGAGACTACCATTGAATTACTGGATGAATTTCGCAGCCTGTCGCAATTATACGGATTTCGCCTGACACTGGCCGTGATTCCTGTGGCAGCCCAGATAAATAATGACTATCAAAACCAGCGATATCAAACGACCCTGAAAAAATATTCGGACGAGGTGCATCTTGACTATCTGGATCTATTGCCGGCCTTCAGAAAATACTATGAACAAAACAATCATATGCCAGTCATCGCTTTTGATGGTCATTATGATGCAGACGGACACACAATTATGGCAAATTCAGTATTCAAGCATCTGAATAAAATAACTGAAAATTGCAACTAGTATCAACTGACCACTGCTGACTGGACGCTCACAAGTCATGGACAAAGCCCTTTTCCTCGATCGAGACGGTGTCATCAACACAGAAAAGAACTATGTATCCCGCATTGAGGACTTCGAGTTTATCACGGGGATTTTTGATCTCTGCTCACGCGCACTGGAACTGGGATTCCGGCTGTTTGTTATTACTAACCAGGCAGGTATCGCCAGGGGTTATTACACGACCGCTGACTATGAAGCGCTGACTACGTGGATGCTTGATGAGTTTGCTTCACGCGACATTCAAATCGAACGTGTCTACTATTGCCCCTTTCATGCGACTGCCGGTATCGGCAAGTACAGGCAGGACTCCTTTGACCGGAAGCCGAACCCGGGAATGATCCTGCAGGCAAAAGAATCCTTCAACCTGAATCTTCCAGACTCGATACTGATCGGCGACAAGGAATCCGACATAGAGGCCGGCCGGGCCGCCGGCGTTGGGTACAACGTCCTGCTGACTCCTGATATGGCAGACACCGGCACCGCCGGGGAATTGCGTTTCAGTTCGCTTGTCGGGATCACAGCCTGGCTCAGCCGAACCTTCTCACATGGTGGCCGGAATGCGTGACCACAACAGTCTGTCGGGAACACTACTGACCCTGCCCGGGATCTTTTGCCGTGCACAACGAACCACTGTGGCATAGCCCGCCGCCATCGCTTTGTGCTATTTTTACTGATCGAATGACTGTCTGAATAACACGCAACAATGAACCAGCCTACACTTGAACCCATCAGGGATTCGGATCTCACCGACTTTTGCCAGTTTCTCGTCGAGAACCTTAGCCAACAGCGCTCAGCCAAAGAATGGGCCACGGCCTTCCTGCAGGATTGGGGGGTAGAAAAACCCAACAACGGCTTTTTACTGCGTGATGACAATAAAATCGTGGGTGGAATCGGTGCCATTTACGCTGAACGCCTGATTAGAGGCAAACCAGAAAGATTTTGCAATATCACCAGCTGGTGCGTACTCGACCGGTACCGCTCCCAGAGCATGCGCCTGGCCATCGAGCTCACTTCCCAGCCTGGTTTCCACTTCACCGATCTCACGCCAACTGAAGTGGTATCGAAGACGTTGCAATTTCTAAAATTCAAGCCCATGAATGAGCGGCAGGCGGTTTGGCCCAACCCGCCCTGGCCTTTTTCATTACTTGCAGGTGTGCGTGTAATCACTGATTCGAACACTCTCGAGCAGGTCCTGTCTCAAGAAGACACCAAGGTCTATCAGGACCACAGGCACCTGAGCTGGCTAAACCACCTGGCAGTAGGCCGGACCGGTGACTTTTGCCATGTGGCATATAAACGAACCCAATTGAGGGGTTTGCCCGGCGCCTTCGTACTGGGCTTCGGCAATCCCGGGCAATTTGTAAAATACCGATTCGCTCTTGGCAATCATTTGCTATTCAAGTACGGCCTGATGTTCACCAGGGTCGAATCGCGCTTATTGGCCAGGATTCCAAGACCAAGCATCGAACTCGCCGGCTTTCGCAACAAGGTCTTCCGCAGTGATACACTGACCGAGGCAGACATCAGTAATCTGTACACAGAAATTGTTGCCCTCGACCTCTGATTCCCGCACATATTGACAATAGTATGAACCGTGATCTGATCTTCCTGCCACCTGAAACAAAACCTGTCCTCACAGTGGTGATTCATACTGAAGAGGAATTTGACTGGAACAAACCTCACGATCGGAATTCTACTGGTGTAGAACACATGCGACACATCGATCGGGCCCAGGCGATGTTCGATGAGTTTGGCATTGTGCCGAACTACGTGATCGACTACCCCGTCGCCTCGCAGGCGATCGCTATCGAACCGCTCAAGGCCTATGCTGATTCAGGACGTGCCCTGATCGGCGCACATCTGCACCCCTGGGTTTCACCACCTTATGAAGAAGAGGTAAATGCGTACAACTCCTATCCCGGAAACCTGCCCAGAGACCTGGAAGCGGAGAAACTGCGCCTGCTCACAGAAAAGATTTCCGTATCTTTAGGCACGCAACCCGTCACTTACCTCGCAGGCCGCTATGGTTTCGGGCCAAACACCGGGGAGATACTCGAAGAGCTCGGTTATGAAGTCGACATCAGCCCCGCGGTCCCCATCAATTTTTGTGCGGACGGGGGCCCGGACTACTCAGCTTATACCAGTCATCCCTACTGGTTCGGAAAACAGCGAAAACTGCTGGGGCTGCCCGGTACAGGTGGCTATGTAGGCGCACTGCGAAGCGGCGGCACATCGTTGTACAAACGGCTGACACACCCGTGGCTACGCAGCACAAAACTATCCGGGCTGGTAGCAAGACTTCGCCTGATGGAACGCATACGCCTTTCTCCGGAGGACTACAGTGAACCGGAGATGCGGCGTCTCACCCGCACACTGCTCGAGGACGGCGTGCGCATTTTCGTATTTAGTTTCCACTCCCCTTCCATTCAACCTGGAGGCACACCTTACGTACAAAATGATATGGAGCTTGGACGTTTTCTGGATAAATGCCGCAATTACTTTGGTTATTTCTTTAATGAGCTTGGCGGCACCTCAATGACACCAGTTGAAATCAAGCGTTCACTCGAAACACTTAATGCTACCTGAGCTTATAAAATACGTCGCCCGGTTATTATTTGGATGATTCAAGTTCCTTGAGCCGTTTTTTTAGTGAACGCGAGTTCGGACTGGCTTTCAGTCCCGACTCAAGGGTTTTCCGTGCTTCATCAGGCTGATTGGCTTCGAGATATAGCTCTGACAATCTGACATAGGCTGGCGTGTAATTTTCTTTTGCCTGAAGTGCAAGCTGGTAGTGCTTGATGGCTTCGGCAGTCTGTCCCTGCTCGCCCAAGGCCCATCCCCAGCGAGTATGGAGTTCAGGGTAAATTACACACCCCGCATTGCACGAACCCGACACATATTTCATCTGGCTTACCACTTGCCCTAGCTGGTTGGCTCGCTCACGCTTATTCAGGGCACTTTTAGCTTGTTGCTCGGCAAAAACTCCAGCACAGTAGTGGTGCATATGTATGTAGACTTCGCCAAAGGTGCCACTCCATTTAGTCCTCTCGCGACTTCCACTGCCTTTCGCTATATCCTTGCAGTACGGCGGCAACAAATGAGTGTTCTTGTTCCAACGCTCAACTTCACGTGCAGAAGCGTTCTGCCATACCATGGCAAGCAACAGTATAAAAAACAGGGTGGGGCGTATCATGACTCTCTGTTATCCATATCCAATCCGGGCATTTCCAAACATAAGTGTAGATCGAAAATACTTCACTGGCTATTGACGGTGATTATGGTCATGACCAGGGCTGAATAACCGCACTGATCAGCCATACGAACATTGGCATAGCGGTAAAATCATTGGTATTCATAAGTCTGCTGGCAGATTATTCGATCCCGAGACAATTCTCTATTGGTATCTGTTGTTATTTATGTATTATCAACAGAGTACTGTAAATATTCCACAGTGGCGACTGGTTAGTCAACCCTGCACCTGAGTCCAAATTTAATTTCCAACCCCTGCCATGAATCTAGGTCAAAGTATACGCACAGGTGCCAAGTGGCTGATGATCGGCAACACCGGCAGCGGCCTGCTGCAGTTTGCCTTCGGGGTGGTTCTGGCCCGCCTGCTCGTCCCGGCGGACTTCGGCATGATCATCACGATTCAGGTCTTTACCGGCTTTGTCGGTATGGTCACCAGCGGCGGCATGGGACAGGCACTCATTCGTGCCAAGGTGGTGAAAGAGGATGACTTCAACGCTGTTTTGACTCTGCAACTTGCACTGGGGGTCCTGGTCTACCTGGGTTTTTTCCTGTCCTCTCCATGGTTCGCTGAGTATTTCGAGAACCCGCTCTACATGGATTTGATGCGGGTATCTGCACTGGTCTTTCTGATCAGGCCCTTTGTCTACATGCGGACCTCATGGCTCAACAGGGAGATGGATTTCAAAAAAAGATCGGTGATTGAAATCATCACCGGCGTGGTTTCAGGGTTATCCAGCATCATCATGGCCTTACTTGGCATGGGTGTCTGGAGTCTCACTATTTCTGGCCTGGTGGGGGCAATCTTTCGGAATACCCTGCTGGCACGCGCAACCCCTCAGAACCTGCGCCTGAATTTTGATCTTTCCATTATGCGCAAGCACAGCGCTTACGGATCCAAGATCGTTGCCAACGACTTTTTGGGGAAACTAAGACAGGAAGCAGTAAAATTGATTTTGGCCAAACTCGCCGGCCCTGCCTTTCTCGGGCTGTTCAACAAAGCTGACAGTCTGCACAGACTGCCCTATCGGATGTTCGGCATGCCGGTAGCCCAGCCGCTTTTCCGGGCAATGTCCAGGATACAGGATGATACGGACCAGACAAAATACATGCTTTACCGTGTAATCACTCTGCTTGCGGTTTACATTCTGCCCTTTTATACAGGATTGTTGTGGATAGCAGAGCCTTTTATAGGCTTCGTCTACGGCGAAAAATGGTTACCCGCCGCTGAACCCCTCGAAATCCTGGCCATTGCGGGCATCTTCTACATTATCAGTCGCCCGTGTGGAGTAGTTCTGATGGCGCAGAATCGTCTGACTCAGGAAATGGTAGCCCAGGCCGTAATTCTGGTCATTGCGGTCACCGCCTGCACCATCGGGCTAAACTGGGGTCTAGTCGGCGTGAGCTGGGGGATACTTGCGACTCAGGCCTTTCAAACAATCTATTACTATATACTTGTCTATCGCACCATCCCAACACGGCTATCAGACCTGATGAAGGCAGTTGCTCCGGGGCTTATTCTCAATGGCATCCTCTACCTCGTACTGATCATTGTTGATTCCCAGATTCATGAACTTAAAATGACAAATTCAGCAGTCTATATTATGGCTATGGCTATCTCCGGAATGACAGCCTATGCGGCTGCATTTTTTCTCTTGCCAATACCACCGCTGAAGACAGAGGTCACACGCTGGCGTCAAAAGATCAACGGAGGATTGGCTTTCGTATACAAGTCTCTTTGACGTCTTGTGATCTGATGGCTTGCTATTACCTGTAAACAGGCACATCGATCAATGTTCGCCAGGAGCAATCGGGAAATCCCCGGCAAGATCAGTGAACTCGCCGGACAGTTTGACTATGAATGTAACATCATCAAACCACAGGAATGCATCCGGCCGGCGACATTACGCCCTGCCCCGTATCCTGTAACAGCTACTGGAGCCTGTTTTGACTACAAGCAACCGGACCATTCTGGCTTTTCTGGTCGCCGTGGCGGCGGTCGGTATATTCCTCTCACAACGCCCCGGATCATCTGACCGGTTCGTCGAATATCCGTTGCCCCTGGAGGAAACCCACCGGTTTTTCGATCTGGGGATTGTCGATGCCAATGGAGACGATCTGCTGGATATCTACACCTCAAACCACCATTTTCGACAGTCACTGCTGCTCGCTGACGGACATGGGGGCTACCGCGATGTCCTGAGCGAATGGGGGCTTGACCAGAGCCGCGAGTTCCCACTGGCGGAACTCTCCTTCTCTGCGCCCGTGTTCGACAAGCCCGGGCTGTATATCTACTGGCAGGGCACCCAGATGGTAATCCGCGCTCACAGTATCGATAATGTTTCGCACTGGCACGGCTCCCTGCAGGTAAATGATCCTGTGAAAGTCGTCAAAAATGACGGCTTCCGCATACAAAAACAGGACCAGGTGTCTGCTGTCTCGGCAACAACTATCGACTTCACTCCCGCAAAGGATGGTCAATTGCGGATGAGACCCGGCGGCCAGGGGTTACCAATCACATTCAGGTTCGATGATGCCATCCCGCTGGAAAAAATCTTTGTCGGGCTCGGGAAGGTATCACCGCAGAGCAAGGTCTTCTCCCTGACCATGCGGGACCGCCATGCCATGGCCTGGGCTGACTACAATAAGGATGGCCGGCTGGATGTCTTCATCAACCGCGGCGCCCTGGGCGGGACTCTCAGGGCTCACCCGGATGAGGCCAAAACGCAACTCAACGATGAGCTACTGGTCAGCCACGGAGAGACCGGTTTCTCCGATAACGCTACCAGGGCCGGCATACAAAAGCGAGATTGCTCGGGTCGGCATGCCAGATGGCTGGATTTCAACCATGACGGCTTGCTGGATCTATTCATCAACTGCTACGACAGAGGTAGTGTCGCTGGTGATTACCCGAAACAACTGTATCAGCAAGACATGCAGGGAAAACTGCATGATGTTGCAATGGCGACCGGACTAGGCATACCTGACCAGCAAATCGGCAGTTTCGCCTGGTTCGATGTCGACAATGATGCAGACGTAGATCTGGTGACATTTCAGGACGAAGGCTTTTTTCTCTATCGAAATAACAGCAATGAATTTTCACAGGAGGCCATATATCGCAGGGGGCCTGGTGATGCAGAAAAAATAGGGCATACGACTGGCAATGAATGGTTCTATGACGGCAAGGTGTCCGTTTCCGATTATGATGCAGATGGCGACCTGGACCTGTTCTCTGCATCAAAAAGGGGGAATGCTCTTCTCCTCAACAACGCAGGCACCCTCAGCCATGTCATGCCGGCCTCGATTGGTCTGCCGGACAGCAGCATAACCGCCAACTGGGTTGACTACGACAATGACGGATTGCCTGATTTACACCTTCTGCCACAGGGACTGTTTCGACAACTCGAGAATCATGAATTTGAATCCACACGACTTCTGGAATTCCCTGCTGAACAGTACATTGCCGCTGTGGCCAACTGGTACGATATCGACAACGATGGCCGACTGGATCTGTTAATGGCACTGTCAGAGAATCCTGCTTTCAGCCACTGGTGGGAATTCTCAAAAGAACCCAGGCACCGCATCACCTGGGTATTGAAGGCCCACCGCAACACCGGTGCAGTAAACCACTGGCTGCAGGTCAAGCTCGTTGGCCAGCAGGGGAACCGACAGGCAATCGGAGCGCGGGTAACCGTCGTCACGCCGGATGGCCGCCAGATACAGGAAGTGGGCAGCACCGACGGGGCATTCTTCTCGCAGGGGCACTATCGACTGTATTTTGGCTTGGGAAATCAGGACAGAGCCGATGTCCTGCACATCCGGTGGTCGGACGGCGCTCAACAGGAAATACATAATGTCAGCGGCGACCGGCTACTGACCATTGAACGGACCGAAGCCGCCTTGCCCGAATGACGTCATGAAAAGTATCCGTGAATTCACTCGCACTGTTCCAGACGCGATCGAAAAAACAGGGAAAGGAATAGCCAATGAGATAAGAACCGGGGCTAGGCATCTATTCCTTCTGTCCCCTCCCCTGTCTGGCTCTACGGCAATCACACAGCTTATTAATACATCGCCAAATGTATCGGTTTTCCCGGGGAAAGGAGAAGGCCAGCATTTGCCGGAGGCAAGGAAGATTCTCTTCGGTGATGAAAGGTGGAATCCGGATTTGCCAATAGACTGGGTAAAGGTGAGGAAAATATTCTTTCAGTACTGGTCACCATTTAAATCCATCCGGTTCGAGAAATCACCGCCCAACATTGTCAGGGCAGTCGAATTGGAGCATGCGTTCAAGAATCCTCTCTTCCTTATAACCTTACGGAACCCATATGCACAAATAGAAGGTTTGTTGCGCAGACAGTGGCACTTTAATAAATACGGACCGCAATCATCACCATCATCCCCTCTAACGCCGAAGGTTGCTGCTGAATTCTGGATAAAAATTGCGAAGTTCCAGTTGTATAATTCAGAACATCTTGGGAATACCTGTTTTTTTACTTACGAAGAACTGGCGGAAAGACCAGACGACACGATCCGAAGAATCACTGATTTTCTTCCTGACCTTGGTGCTCTGGACATTGAATCGAAATTCACAGCCCATAATATAACCGGTAAACCAATTAGCGGGTTTAAAAACCTTAACCAGCAAAAAATTGAAAATCTTACCGGACAACAAGTTGAGGAAATCAACCTGGTTCTGGGGCGCCACGAGAATCTCCTTGCAAATTTTCATTACCAGCTAATCTAAAATGACCAGCAATGGGCTGAACAGAGGGCCGTGCAGGTGCCCGTGTCCACTGAAGGTGTATTTGAGTACCAAAGGATCTACTCAAAAGAAAACATCGGGAACCGGGCCAGGCCCGGGTATACCCCTCCAGTAAATCATATCTACCTGTATTATATAATTATATTCAAGGATTTTCCTTGCCTGCATGGTGTAATATGCTTGCAACTTGCAAACTGAATCGGACTGCAGCGCTTATTATCACAGGTCCACAGTACAGAAGACTCCTGAGCATTGGAGAAGCCTCTAGTCTTTTGCATATTTAGTAAAGAAATGTATGATTTTGACGATTTACACATATGGTGAACAGGAATTTAGTTAAACTTCGAGAGGAATACCGAGCATGGAGTCAGAGAAAATCAAAGAAGCCGTGAAGGAATATATTTTGAAAGAGTTTTTACCGGATGAGGCCCCGGAAAATCTGTCCTTTACAACCGCACTTGTCACTACGGGGATCCTTGATTCCCTTGCAACACTGGATTTGGTTTCTTTTCTTGAAGAAACCTACGGCATCAAGGTAGCCGCACATGAAGTCGGTGTGGATCATATGAATACAATTGATGAAATAGCCAGTTTTGTCGTCTCTAAACAGGCGTAGGTTTTTAAAAAACAGGATCCCGGATGGATTACTGTGGAAAATTCACATAAATGTTGAAACGAACCCGTACAGGTAGCAACCATCAGGGCAACTATTCGATCTGGATTAAGGCAATAAATTATGACGCATGACAGTAACAAATCGTTACAGGCAATATTCAGAGAAAGGCTGGAAAGGGACCCGGAGGGTAATGCACTTACATTTTTCAACCCGGATGGCACGCATACCTGGAGAACATTCAGGGAATTCCATGAAACGGGTGCCCGCTATGGTTCAATTTTATCCAGCAACGGGTTGTCTCGCGGCAATGTATGCGTATTCATGCTTCCGTCTGATGAAATTTCGGCAAATGCACTTTTTGGTTCTTTACTGATTGGCGCATTACCCTTAATGGTTGCACCCCCGGTTGTCAGGGGCTTGCATTCAAATCTGAAAGATGTGCTGGAACATGTAGTGAGCACCACATCGGCACGTGTGGTCGTTCTCGAAGATGATGAGAAGGATCTGGGTGAAGCCCTGCAGAAGTCCCACCCGGAGACCTGCGTGTTATACATATCAGTATTTCAGAAAGGCGGTGACCCTGCTTCTGCACCGCTGGTATTTCCGGAATCCGATGATCTGGCAGCCCTGCAGCTGACATCCGGTACGACCGGTTTCCCGCGGGTTTGTGTATGGGACCAGAATGCCGTACTGCAGACACTGGATGGCATGGAACTCGCAATGAAACTGGGCAAGGATGATATCTGCGTCAACTGGACCCCCCTGTATCATGACATGGGACTTATCAACAATTTCATGCTCTGTATGACAAAGGGAATACCGCTGGTGATGCTTGAGACCATCAATTTCCTGAAAAAACCGGTGCTATGGCTGCAGGCATTATCATCAACCGGTGCCACGGTTACCTGGTCACCAAACTTTGGTTACACCTTTACAGCGCAGAGAGTCAGGGACCACCACCTCAAAGACATAAACCTTGGCAAGATCAAGGCATTCTGGAATGCTGCCGAGCGCATACACCTTGATACAATGCTGACTTTCCAGAAGAAATTCGAGCCGTTCGGGGTCAAGTTGTCTGCAATGAAGACCAATTTCGGTTGCGCTGAAAATGTGGGTGGAGCCACGTTCAGTGATGCAGATGGCGATTTCGTTGTCGAACATGTCAACAAGCACCGGCTTTTTGACGAAGGAATAGCCGTTCGCGGGACTGCTACGAACGGAGGTGCGGATACTGTTGCAATAGTGGGTGTTGGCCGACCTTACCCGGGCATGACTATCCAGATCCAGGATGCTGATTGCAACCCTCTGCCAGACGGTCATGTTGGTGAGATCGCACTTGACACACCATCGCGTATGAAAGGATATCTCGGCAACGAGGAAGACACCAGTTACGCCATCCGTGGCAAGTATCTTCACACCGGGGATTATGGCTACATGCGTGGTGAAGAGGTTTTCTGGACAGGCAGGGTCAGGGAACGAATCAACCTGCATGGAAAGAAATTTGATCCGAGTGATTTTGAGAGCGTGCTGGTACAAATCGATGGCCTGAGGCCGGGGTGTTTTGCGGCATTCGGGATCGATGATGAAAAAATCGGGACTCAGCGGCTGGTCATTGTTTCCGAGGTCCGGGATTCGAACGAACGCCCTCTTGAGACAGTGATGGATGATGTACGAGCACAGGTAGCAACCCATATCGGAATCAAGGTTGATGAAGTGCTGCTCTTGCCCCAGGGAACGATGACAAAGACATCAAGCGGCAAGCGCCGTCATCGTTTTTACAGGGAGTTGTATCTTGATGGTGAACTTGCTGCATTGGCCGAACAGCGCTGACAGGACAGCACCTGATTTACCTGAAAACGAGACATCGAACCCTATTTTATAACCAGGACAGAGATATGGGCATCCGGAATAACGCCTTTGATCCATTGAAAAACATCCAGACCGCGGCATCTGCCATGCCTGAACAGCTTAGCAAACTTAACTTCCGCGCGCTTACGCCGTTCCAGCGCGCACTCATGGTATCAGACGGAACAGTAACCAAGTTCATTGAGGCATATACGCTCGATCCGGTCGAGATTATCACGCTGAGCCAGGAACGTTACCCGCTTAAGGACGACCATCACTGGCTTGAAGCAGAGAAGAATACAGATGTCATATTAAGGGAAGTAGCAATCAGTGGCATCTACAGCCACAACCTGTATGTTTACGGCGTATCGCACATTGTGCCGGAGCGTTTGCCAGCGGATATCAGGGAGCGACTTGAAGTTCAGGGTGAAGGAATCGGACGTATCCTGATTGATCACAGGATGGAGATGCGACGCGAAGTACTCTGGTTCGGCAGGGAGAGGGTTTCAGACCTGCCAGGGAAAATATCATCTGCGTGCAATGGTGATTTCATCAGCCGTTCGTACAGAATCATAGCGGGAGGCAAACCTATAGTGCTGATTAACGAACGGTTCCCCGTTATGACTGATGAACTCCCTAGTCACCATTGAATAACACAGCTATTTACCAGACAACGTCCTGATGCAGGGACATGGAAATCGGCAAGAGGCAGATTGATGAACGGGACAAACAATAGGTACCTGGACAGTTTTATTGAAACAATGGGACGGGATGCCCTGCTGGAAATCCAGCTCAAAAAGTTCCAGATGATGCTTGACGAAGTTCTTGAGTCAAATTCCTTCTATAAAAACAAGTTCAGCCAGGCAGGCATAAACAGCTCCGGGGACATCCGGACCCTTGATGACCTGCATAAACTGCCATTTACGACCAAACTGGAATTGTCTTCAGACCAGGTGACATCCCCTCCCTATGGCACCAACCTGACATTCCAGAGAGAAAAATACACAAGAATCCATCAAACCTCGGGAACGACAGGAGAACCCTTGCGCTGGCTGGACACCGAAGAAAGCTGGAAATGGTGGGCAAGGTGCTGGGCGGCAGTATACAAGGCGGCAGGTGTAAAATCTGATGACAAAATCTTCTTCGCCTTCTCTTTCGGTCCCTTTATAGGATTCTGGAGTGCCTATGAGGGCGCACACCATATCGGGGCAATGAGTATCCCGGGAGGCGGCATGTCTTCCTATCAGCGGGTCAATGCCATACTAACCCATGATATCTCGGTGCTGGTCTGTACGCCGACCTATGCATTACACCTTGCCGAGGTCGCCGGCGAACAGGAAATGGATATCCTGAATTCCAGCGTTCGCATAACCATCCAGGCCGGTGAACCCGGCGCCAGCCTGCCAGGGACCAAGGCACGGATTGAGGAGGCATGGGGCGCCAAATGCTATGACCATGCGGGTGCCACCGAAGTCGGTGCCTGGGGATTTGAATGCAGCGCCCAGAATGGACTACATATCAATGAAGGCGAGTTTATCTGCGAGGTGATTGACTCCGAGAGTGGCGCACCCGCTGATGAAGGCGAACTCGTAATAACCAACCTTGGCAGGGTTGGCATGCCGATCATCCGTTACCGGACGGGAGACCGTGTGAAGTTGCTGAAAGAACCCTGTGAATGCGGCCGTACCTTCCACCGACTTGAAGGAGGTGTCATTGGCCGGATTGATCAGGTCTACACTGTCAGGGGAATCAATGTATTCCCGAGTGCAATTGAGAATATCGTGCGACGATTCCCTGAAGTTGGGGAATTTCACGTCGACATCTACCGCAAGAAAACCCTTGATGATATGGAAGTGAGAATCGAGATCAAAGATGCTGATCCTGATGCACTGGCCAGCCTGGTATCCGATGATCTCCGTAATGGTCTGGGAATTCGCATAAGCGTGATACCGGTACCGTATGGAACACTGCCAAGATTTGATCTGAAAGCACGGCGCTTCACTGATCACCGTGAATTTGACTAGTGCGGCCTTCCTTGCGCATATTCTTGAAAAGCATATTCCAGTTTACGAATCGCTATAATCAACTATTCAAATGATCATTTCCCACACTCATAAGTTTATCTTTATCAAGACATTTAAAACGGCCGGCACAAGTATTGAGTCAACCCTTTCAAACTATTGCAGCGGTAATGATATCGTCACCCCAATCAATGACTACCGCCACAATCGAAATGAGAAAGGCGAGTTTATACACAAAGCCATGAATGCAGATGAATTTATTGGTCTTGGCCTGGATAATCTGCAACATGTTGAAGCTCTCGTTATCAAGGATAAGGTATCTCCGGAAGTGTGGAATAATTATTTCAAGTTCAGCATTTCCAGAAATCCATGGGATCGGGCAGTGTCCTATTTTTACTGGGAGAAACGACAAGACCCTGCCATAAAGCCAAAGAAACGTTTTTATCATCACATCGGGGTCCCGTTTGACGAAATCACTCTTATAAAGAAGCAATTTTATGACTTTATAAAAAATTCAAACTGGCCGAGTAATGATAAATTTTACACAATCGGTAACGAACTTTGTGTCGACTACATTATTCGCTACGAAAATCTTTCCGGGGACTTTGATTTTGTATGCAAGAAACTGGGGCTTCCTGTTGACAGGCTACCACGATTAAAAGTTGGTATACGAAAAAACAACTATCACTATTCAGAATATTATGATGAAGAGACCAAAGCTATTGTAGGCGAACGCCACAAGAATGACATTCGTCTGTTTGGTTACGAGTTTGAGCGAGCATGATATCAACAACGCGGATCAAGTCCAGCAAATCCGGACAATCCGAAACAACAGCATCATCTCTGTTGTATACCCGGATAATATGAGCAGAGTTCATGTGTTTGTGAGCATACTGTGAATGCGCCGGATATAGCTGAACCAGGATAATTCTGTATCAGGAACAAGCCCAATGCAGCCGCATGACACAGAGCCGGTACTCGAAACCTATAATATCGAAAAGATATTCGAGCTTCCGGAAACAGACAACTCAACGCGGCTATTTCACACAACTCTGTTTACCAGAGTGCGCTTTTCTACGCATGATCATGACACTGTCCTCCTGGACAGATTTCCTGACACCAAAGGAGCGTCCTGCTGCTTCCTGCGCCTGTCACCTGGTAAAGCCCGAACGGTACGCTTTCTTGTTCGCGATATTGAACAACTGGAATCCTGTTCGTCGGGTGGCTGGTTGCTGAAAGCCGGCGAAGTAACCTTACCTTCATACTGGATACCCCAGGCTCCGATGTTGCGCACTTTCGATTCCTCTGGCCGCATACTTTCTGAAAGACCGTCTCCAGTCGTCGGATTTGGAACTTCACCGACAGCACTGACTGTAATACTCGAGATTCACGAAAACATGTGCCTGGATCTAACTGTATGGCGCATTGATCCCCGGGAATCTGATATACAAACGGGGCTCGAGCAACCACTCGCTCTCGAAAAGCAGCCAGTATATTTCTGGAATTCACAAACGACTTACCAGGCACCTGCAGATATCTACTTGTATCTTTGTCATGGCCAGATGTACGTGAATCGGTTCATATGGCCGCGCAAGTGGAAGATCAATTCTGAGCTGGATGCTTACGCACTGTATGTGACACTAAGTGGACTTGCAAACGCTACGCAGAAAATACTCTACACTCTGCTAAAGCGCCAAATTCTGTTCTCCGTTATCGGACGACAGGCCCAGGACGGCGGCTGGTATCATGGTGAATGGACTGACGCAATGGAATCTCATTACCGGTTTCATAACGGTGCTATTCTGCTGCTGGAAGCCGCGCTCGAAGAAGGATTTGACGATATAGTACACAACGCTCTGGAGCGAGCAGCCTCCTTTGTTTCATCCCGCACTGACAATACTGACCTTGGATTATGGTTTTTGCATGACTCCCTGGAAGACAGTGTCGAAGGAATGAATGCATGCTGGGAACAAACCGGTGGAGCCTGGATACCAAGTCGTGTACTCGGCAAATCGATTACCAATAAAATGATTTTAAATACACATCTGGACAGCACCGTCACTTTAGATCGATATCAGGAAGTCACGGGAGATACTCAATATGCGGAGCGTGTTAGCTCTGCACGCACTGCAACGCAGAAACTGCTTGCACTTCGCCCGGCCGAACAACTCTACCGCCTTGTATACTGGGCCATTGGATTAACGCTGCTGCCAACACCTGAAGCAAAACGCCTGCCCGTTGCGAAACGAGCAATAAAGCGTTTAACATGGAAATATCTCCTTCCACGCATACGTCTTATAAAGCAGACCTTCCCCCGTTTCGTTATGCCCGGGGGATTTATCGAGCGACATCTTGCGCCACCGCACTGGGGGGTCGGTTACTTTCCTGTTAATATTATGGACCTGGCGAGATTCTGGCGTCGCTTTCCCGATGAAAATCTTGCCGACATTATCAGCGATGCTGTAAGGGCTGTTTCAGATACCGGATTTCTTCAATACTGCGCAGAAGAAAAACCACGGCATTATGCTTTAGTGGTCTATATCGATGCCCTGTACCAGTTATATACCATGCATAAAACACCAATATACCGCCGTTACCTGGCCGAAGCAGTCCTGTGCGCAGAAGATACAGGCCTGGGTTTACCACCATCAGCACTGGGGGCCGACCCCGAAGCAATCAAGAAAGTACAACAGGTACCCTGCCCTTCACCCAAAGACAATCGCCTTCGAATAATAAACCTGAGCGGCTCCGGTCACCGTGAACTGCTGGTGATCAACAGTACCTTTACTGATTTACAACTGGAATTTGAAGGAAATACAAACTCCCGGTTCGCCTGGATGACAGCAGAAGATCAACCCGCCTCCACCAATGCGCCACTGTCCGTTCCTCAGCGCGGCTGGATTTGGGGTCGTGGAAACTGATTGGACGGGCTATTCGCCAGAGTAAAGGAAAAAAGGATGAACTCCAGCCAATCAAAAGTATTTGGCATCGGCCTTTCGAAAACGGGGACCACGAGTTTAGCCCGTGCACTTGAGATATTGGGATATAACACGAGAGACTATCTTGGCGTTACCAGATATTCTCCAGGCGATTTAACTTCCATTGATCTGGACGAGGTAAACGCTAACGATGCCTTTACTGATACACCCATTCCCAGCTTCTACCGTGAACTGGACAAAATGTATCCTGGTTCTAAATTTATTTTGACAGTCCGTGATATGGATGGATGGCTGAAATCCTGCAAGAAGCAATTCACTCAAAAACTGGCTGATAAACAGAATGAGGCCAATATCAATTTATTCATGGACCTCTATGGATGTTTTGTATTCGATGAAGAGAAGTTCATAGCTGGCTACAAACGTTTCGTAAGCGGTGCGTTGCTATACTTCAAGGACAGACCGGATGATCTGCAGGTCCTGGATGTCACAGGTGGTGAGGGGTGGGATAAATTATGCTCATTTCTGGGAACATCCGTGCCTGACGCTCCATTCCCCAGGGCGAATGTAACCCGGATCAGGTGGATTAATATAAATGATGTGGTCACTATTGCACTTCTAGCCGGCGAGGAAGCACTGCAACAACACAGCAAACACAGGTCAAATCCGGGTACAGGATCGAACCAGGGTATATGGCCGTCAGGCATTGGAAAACCTTTCATGGAAAAGGCCCGTCACCTTATTTATGGTGGAACCTCAGGATTGCACAGAGCTCTGGCGAAAAAGGCACGCAAGATTATTTTGAAAGGCCTGGGAGAGTTGAATGCACGGATACCAATTGTAGCGGGTGAAAACCATGGCGTATCCTACTCGGAACGAAGTACCTGGAATCATCTTTGGCTGGTAGACTTTCCCGTGGCAAGCAACAACGAACACGAAAATTTGTATGCAGATTTTGTTATTAGTATTGCGCTTATAGAAGATAGCAGACCTATTCTGGGTGTAGTCTACGCGCCTGTACTGGATAAGGTCTATTATGCAACAGTGGGGGAAGATGCGTTCATGGTCGAGCACGATAACGCCCCTGTTAGCATATCCCGGCATAAAGAAAACGATACAGGGGTCTCGCCCACCATGGAATCAAACCCACCTTCTTCTGAAATAAATCAGATAGCAAATCAAACATCATTTAACAAAGCATTAACCATGTGTATGGTTGCAGAAGGAAAACTGGAAGTCGCTCCCATCATGGAAAGAACTATGGAATGGCAAACTGCCGGTGCTCATGTAATTCTGAACTCTTGCGGCAAAAAAGTCATCATTACGAATACCGGGGAAGAGCTCACCTATAATAAAGAACGTTTTGAAAATGGCCCCATTTTTATATCCCGACATCATATTGGAGAGTATCTTCCAGGCTCAAACAAAGATTCTGCAGAATAAATGGAAAAGAAACTGCTAGTGTTTGCGCGATTCAAGGAGCAGGAAATCCTTTTGGAGATGGGTCGGATTCTTTTCTCACTACTTAATGCATTTTCATCGAGTGGGTACCATATTACATTTTCCGACAATATATCCAGAGAGAGCCTGGGTAAATATGGACAACTCGTTTATAGCCTGGAGAATTTCTCACTATCCAGCGCGCCTCCTAACGATACTGCGGACTCGATCTATTTATTTGACAAAGAAGATAAAGCCATTGGCAAGCTCCCGTGGCGTAAAAAAGTTCAGATTGGTTTCGATATTTTCTCTCCTTACTGGTTCAGAACACCAATAATTATGCCCTATCCAATACACCCGTCTCATGCCAGGTCCGACCTTAAGGATCAATTGAAATCACTCAGATCCAGTGAAAAGAAAGTAGGCATTTTTTTTTCGGGAGACACGAAGGGATATATCAGAAACCGGGTTAGATACCCGAAGGCCAAACTTCCACGCCTGAAGATAGTAAATCACATACTTGATGGCATGGGTAAGGATGTACTGCATGCAGGGACATTATCGATCTTCCAGAACCTGAAAGATTCTTATATTCGGAAGTGCATCATTGTCGATACAAACAAGATTTGGGTAGATGACAAATACTGGCTGGAGAATCTTGCTCGTGCCAACTTCTTCTTAAGCCCTCCGGGCATAGTGATGCCGATGTGCCACAATATAGTGGAGGCCATGGCTGTTGGGGCGATTCCCATCACCAATTATCCGGAATGGTTTGACCCTCCGCTTACCCACATGAAAGATTGTATTGTGTTTGATGAAAAAGACGATTTGATCGAAAAATTAAAGGCTGCTCTGAGGATGGATCAATCAAAGATCGAAAAGATGCGTAATAATACCATCGCATATTACAAAAACCACCTGGATCCATACACTTTCGTGAATCGGATAGAATCCTGCAATCACAACAGGATTACCGTATTGTTGATCACAGAAAATAATATGGCGAAGAAATTTTCCAGGTTAAATAAAAACTCGATACTTGTTCGGGGAACCACCTCAACCAGCAATAAGGCGTGGCTTGAGAAATTATCTGACCGCATTTTTCACAGTTCAAACGATTAATGTATTCATGGATACATGATCATAGCAATCAGAAAATACACGGCTATTATTCGTGATATCTGAGGATTGACTGCCATTATGCAAACCGGGAACACACTGGATATTGACGATCAACTCATCTCGGTAATCATGCCTTGCTATAACGCCGCCCCGTTCGTTCGGGAAGCGGTGGACAGCGTCATGGGCCAGACCTATGCCAGAACAGAGCTCGTTATCGTGGACGATGGTTCAACGGACGGCTCGATCGAGTTGCTCAAACAACTTGCCGATGAACATCCTGGCAGAATTACCCTGCTGTTCCAGAATCATGAAGGGCCCTACACAGCACGCAATCACGCATTGCGGCATGCCAGGGGATTCATGATTGCCTTCCTCGACGCGGATGACTGGTGGCGTGACGATTTCCTGGAGAAGCTCAATGCCGCACTGGAGGATAATGATGACGCGGCACTGGCTTATTGCGGCTGGCAGAATATCGGTTTGGAGGGGGCTCGCGGGGCACCTTACGTGCCACCGAAAGACGATGCGCAGGACAAGGCTGAGAAGTTCCTGCGGGCTGCCTCACCGTGGCCGATCCACGCTGCCCTGGTGCGGCGGAAAGCGGTCGACGAGGCAGGTAGCTTCCAGACCTACCTGCCCACCTGCATGGACTACGATTTCTGGCTGCGTATCGGCGTGGACAAGCCGATTGTCCTGGTCCCCGAGGTGATGGCATTCTACCGTCATCAACGGGAGGGACAGATCATCTCCAAACAATGGCGGCAGGCGCAGAACGCCTGGACTGTCAAAAAGACCTTCGTGCGCCAGCATCCGAACCTGGTCGCCGGACTGGGGCCTGATAAACTAAAGTCGCTGATTGACGGGGGTTTGCTTAGCCGGGGTTATGACAACTACTGGCGGCGGGACCTGGTCTCGGCCCGGCACATATTTCGACTGGTATTACGCACCGGGGGCTGGCAGTCGAAAGACCTGCGCTACCTGCTACCCGCCCTGCTTCCTGAAAAACTGTACCTGGCACTGATCGGTCTGGCCGAACGCAGTAAAACACAGCACGGTTGATCATG